>CBDUUX010000008.1:0-16065 GCA_965370515.1 uncultured bacterium | reverse complement strand
CTTTTGGTCAATTTGATTTGTCGAGTCTCTTTTTGAAAAAAACGCCCTAGAAAATGGCTGTTCAACGTCCAAAAGACTTAGTTCTAATTTATCAAATTGTTGACCAATTAAAGATTCCATTTCGTCCTGAATAGGCTTCATTATTCTGCTATTTTTAGGATCCTCGACAGTAGCAATAACTGCAGAATAAAAAGCGTCCCATTTCTCAATAGTGTCTTCTTTGCTCCAATTTTTTCGGTATCTCCAATTTAAATCCCTAGTAATTTTTTGTAAAAGAGAGTTAAAGCTAACTTTTAATTCCTTTTCTCTATCCCTGCCAAAGTAGAAAATATTCGGATAGTTTATTAAATCATTTTGCATTGAAAGCTGTCGTTTCGTAAATTTAAAAGGATGTTGTGAGGTTTTTCTAGGAGACTGATATCCCTCTTTCGTTTTGGATACAGATGGAGGAATATTAACCCTCGAGTCGCCAACATTAATATTAAGCGGGATTGTCTGATAGGCAATGGGTATCATTGTTCTTTCAATAACAAATGGTGGAGAGAGGGTTTTCCCAGCGCTAGAAATTTTCCGACGATGTACCGTTAGCAATACACCCTTGCAGGGAATATCTTGGGTAGCGTAACCGTCGGGCAGTCTGGTCAGAAAGGGCTCGTTAAAAATTACCTTGATGCTTATATCTCCTTTGTCAAGATTATTGAAGTCTTGCTCGTTTATCCTTAAAGCAATTGAGCCACTCGAAGTTGCTAAATTAATAGCTTCTAAAACCGCTGTTTTGCCACTTGCATTTTCCCCTATTAAGGCGTGGTATTTGCTAAAAACCAGCTTAAGTTTATTAAAGCACCTAAAATTTTTTATTTCTATAAATTTTATTTTCACTTTTCTTTACTAGATTAATATTTAATACCAAACTTTTTAGCCAATTTTTCAGCAATTTGATCATAGATCATAATCATTTTTCATCACTTCCTAACATTATTAATACCTCGCGCAGTAATAGGGCAATTAAGGCGCCCTGCTTGCCTATCGGCGTTATTTTCCCACTGTAGTGGGCGCAAATTTAATAGATCATCCGTACCACCGCTTTCTTCTGGTGTTATATGGTCTATTTCCCAACCATAAAGGGAATTCCTATTGCCGTAAAATTCTTTACCGATCCAGGCACCGCATTGATCTTGTCTCCAGAGGCTAGGATTATTACTGGAAACAATTTGACCCTTGTTCCAAACTTGCTGGACCATGTCGTTACTAAAGCTCATTATTTACCACCCCCTCCCAAATTTTCTTGTGGTTTAAAAACACCCACTGCAACTCCATCAATGTCGAAAGACTCATTAACCTCGTCTTTATCGAAAACTAACGGAAGATGCTTAGGGTTTAATGGTTCCAGAATACACTGAGATACTGTTTTCTTGAAAACCTTAATAGTGAAACCGTCTTTTGTTCTGGCTACAACAATTTGGCCGGGAATTGGGGAAGCGTTGGGTTCAAAAATAACATAATCACCATTTTCGATTTTTTCGGCCATGCTATCTCCAGTGGCTTCAACTAAGTATAAATCTCGTTTGGAATTTTTGCCTAGGAGATTAAGTGGCACTGGAATCATCCTGACTGTTTCAGTTTCGACCACTGCATCAAGGGGCTGGCCACAGGCAGCATTTCCCAAAAGGGGTAAAAAGGCAATAGCAGAATTATCTTCGGGGGAGTTGACTCGGGTTACTTTCCCGTTAACACTTCTGACGATTAATCCTTTTTCCTCAAGTTTTTTAATATGATAAAGGACTGTGTTGGCAGCCAAATTGAGCTCGCCTCCGATATCCCGAAGAGAGATTGTGTCGCCACTGCTTATTGATCGTCTAAGTATCTCAAAAATTTTTTTTCTTGTTTTGTTTTCTAACATATTGAACAAATTATATCACAATAAGGAAAATAAATCAAAATGGGGAGTAGTAAAAAAATAACTAAGATTAGAATAGAAACCGACTTACTCTGTCTTTTCTGTTTTTTCCCAATATCGAAAGTAAAGTGCTTACAAAAGTACCGATAGCCCTTGAGTCTAACCAAATCCGGAAAATTAGAAGAAAACCTTATTATAGGAGAAACTTGACAATAAATAAGAATATGTTAGACTGAATCATATTATCTAAGTACCCCAAATTTTATGGGGTGCCCGTAGGACTTACAGGCGGGTGTTAGAAAGCAATATGATTTATTGTTTTCTGGCACCCGCCTTTTTACTTTAAAGTTATAAGAAAGGAAACGATGAAGAACAATCTAAAAATCGAATATGTTGGCATAAGCCAACTTAAATCTGCTAATTACAACCCCCGCAAGTGGGATGCCGAAGCAATTAAGGGATTAAGTGAAAGTATCAGTAGGTTTGGGTTGGTAGATCCGATCATTGTCAACTCAGCCCCTAACAGAAAAAACATTGTTATTGGTGGCCATTTTCGCCTTAAAGTAGCTAAAGACTTAGGGTATAAGAAAATGCCTGTGGCTTATGTCAACATTCCTGATATTAATAAGGAAAAGGAGCTGAATCTCCGACTGAACAAGAATCTTGGCGCTTGGGACTTCGACTTGCTTGCTAAATTCGATGAGGCCTTTTTGGATGATATTGGTTTTTCGAGTGAGGACCTGGATGAAGTGTTTGACATTGACCCGACTCCTGAAGAATTTAACCTGGAAAAGGAACTACTGAAGCTAGATATTAAAAATATCGGATTTCAAAAAGGGGACATCTATCAGCTTGGCGACCATCACTTAATGTGTGGGGATTCGACCATAGAGGGTGATATTTTAAAGCTTATGGTAGGACAGAAAGCAGATTTTTGTTTTACAGACCCTCCTTATATTCTTGATTATCTTAAGGGAGGCAAACGCCACGGTAAGGCCACCGCCGGTTTCGGGGTCAAGAAAAACCGCAGGTACCTAGAGACTGACGTCTTGCCTCCGGATTTTACCGAAAGGTGGATGGCTAATGTTGCTAAGGTTCAGAAAGTAGACTTCTCAATTATAGTTTTTGAGAACTGGAAGAACATTAGGATCATTTGGGGTGAGATGGAAAAGTATTGGAAAGTGAAAAACATGATTGTTTGGCATTTGCCTAATCGAACCCAGGGGTTTGCAGCTAAACATCGCTTTTTCTCTAAATATGATATTGCCATGGTTGGTATTTCAAGCGAACAAGTCCGACCAAACCTCCAGCCGGAAGAAGGTTTACTTCAAAATGATTACGAGACGGCCTTTTTTGCCACTTCTGGCAAACCATATTGGGAAGGATATAAAAAAGGCAAAAAGTACTGCCCAACTGATTTTATAGAATTTCGGGCTTCAGATGAAAAGCATTCTGGGCAGGGAATAATTTTTGGTACTAAGCCTGTCGAGATTTTAATTCCCTATATAAAAGTATTAACCAAAAGAAACGATTTAATTATTGAACCCTTTGGTGGTAGCGGTTCTACCATTATTGCTGCAGAAAAAATGAAAAGACGCTGTTATGCCATGGAGAAATCTCCGGTTTACTGTGAAGTTATCAAAAAACGCTGGGAAAAATTGACCGGTAAGAAAGGAGTCAAAATCAATGACAAGTAAGGCAATCCAAATAAGAATCAAGTCTGGGAAAGAGGCGGTTCTTCAGCAGTTAGAAAAGACACCAATAGTCCAGCTCGCCTCAAGTAAGGCTGGCATTGGGCGAGCTACTTATTACCGTTGGCGGAAAAAAGATGAAGAATTTACTAAAAAGGCAGATGAAGCAATTTTTAGAGGCAGGCTTTTTATTAATGACATGGCCGAGTCAAAACTCCTTAATGCTATCCAGGATCAAAACATGACCGGTATTATCTTCTGGTTAAAACATAATCACCCTGTTTATACAACTCGGGTAGAAATTACCCAGACTGATAAAGAAGAAAAAGATCAGTTAAAACCAGAAGAAGAAGTTAGGGTTAAAAAAGCGTTGGCTTTGGCGGGACTAATTAAAAAGGAAGTGAGGAAAAAAGATGGCAAAGTTAAATCTTGACACCAATCAAAATATTGAAAAAATCATCAGTAGCCAAAAATTAAGGAAGGCATTGGCCCATGAAAGCCTGTTTTGGTTTTTTCATATTTATTTATCCCATTACGTTCAGTTTCCCACAGCTGATTTCCAAAGGGAAATGTTTGCCATTGCTGAAGATGAAAATATTTCGCGGGCCATCATTGTTGCTTTTCGAGGTTCGGCTAAATCAACAATTTTTACCTTAGCCTATCCTTTGTGGGCCCTACTTGGAAAGCAGCAAAAAAAGTTCACTGTTATTTTTAGCCAAACAAGCAACCAGGCCAAGATGATTCTAAAAAATATTAGAAGAGAGATCGAAACAAACGAACTTATTAGAAGAGATTTTGGCAAGTTGGACACGGAGGCTGATGAATGGAAGTCTACCTCAATTGTCATTCCAAAGTACAGGGCCAGAATTTCGGCTTTTTCTACTGGGGAAAGTATCCGGGGTGTCAGGCACCTGAACTACCGTCCCGACCTTATTCTTTGTGACGACATTGAAGACTTGCAATCAACTAAAACTAAGGAGATGCGGGACAAAACTTCCCGATGGTTTCAAGGGGAAGTGATACCAGCCGGTAATGAAAAGACAAAAATTCTGATTGCCGGAAACCTGCTCCACATGGACAGCTTGATTGTCCGCCTCAAAGAAGATATTGAAAAGGGGAATTTTGAAGGGATTTTCAGGGCTTATCCTTTAATAAATAAACAAGGGCAAATTCTTTGGCCAGGAAGATTTCCCGATCAAAAAGCGATTGAGAAGCTCAAGAAAAAAGTGGGTAATGAAGAGGCTTGGTGCCGGGAATATCTTTTAATGATTATTTCCAATGCAGATAGGGTGATTCATCCTGGCTGGATCAAGTATTATGACCAACTGCCTAAAAATTACGAAGAATATTTAGAATTTATTGCCACCGGAGTTGATTTGGCGATTTCGAAAGCCGAAACAGCTAGTAAAACAGCGACGGTATCAGCTGGTATCTTATCTTCTGAAAACGGTGATTTTAAAATTTACATTTTCCCTAATCCAATCAATGAGCGCTTAACTTTCCCAGAAATAATTGAGAGGCTAGAACGACTTTCAACTACGCTAGGAAAGAGACAGCAAACTTTCCTTTATATCGAGGAAGTTGGTTTTCAAAAAGCTGTCATTCAGCAACTTAATAAGGAAGGCTTCCATGCCGAAGGCGTTAAAGTTTTGGGTAGAGATAAGCGGGCTCGATTAGCTCTAACTTCTCATTTGATCCAAAATGGAACCATACTCTTTCCGAGGGATGGAGCAAAAGAGCTAATTCAACAACTTGTTAACTTCGGTAAGGAGAAGCATGATGATCTTGCCGACGCTTTTTCTATCTTAATCATAAAATTAATGGAAACGATTAACCAAGGTGAGCCCCAGTTCTACGCTGCTGACCTTAATTCTGGGCCTGGGCCACAAAACTCTTTAAGTTTTAACCAGTAATTTGGCTAGCGAAGTAATTCTGAAATAGGAACTTTCAGGACCCTTGCAATTTTCTCCAAAACCATAAGAGAGGGTGCGTATCTCCCTTGCTCGATATAGCCCATATAAACTCTGCTTATTCTAATTTTATGAGCAAGCGTTTCTTGGGTAAGTCCTAATTTTTTCCTTCTTTGCTTGATCTTTTTACCTAAGGCTTTTGGTAACCTTGCGTTTTTCCTCATTGCTAATTATTGAAAAGTAAGCTAGGAAACTCTACTAAGTGAGACTAAGCATTTAGCCTGGACTTACGCTTGAAATTATGCTAAGTTACACTTAGCATTAATCTAGATAGGAGGGGGGTGAAAAAAATGAAAAAACTAATAAAGTGGGGCTTGATAGGTTTTTTGGGCTTGATTGTTTTAGGAATGTTGGGCTCTTCTGGTAGCAAGGAAAAATCATCCTCAGTTGAACAGTCGACGCCAAAAGAAGAACAAACAGGAGAGGTTCAGCAAGCTGAAACAGTAAAAGTAAGCATGCAGGAGTTTATTGCCGAATTTGATAAGAACCAACTTTCCGCAGAAGAAAAATACGAGGGCAAAATAGTCGAACTCAGTGCTTATATAGACAACATAAGCGAGGACATTTTAGGGTCACCTTTTTTAAAGCTTAAGCCCACATCACAAGAGTATTATTTCGAGACGGGTATCCAGTGCTTTTTTGAGGATAAATCAGAACTTATATCCTTGGAAAATGGGCAGAAAGTTACCATACGGGGGGAATTTGATGCTCAGTCATTGGGGAATATTCTTATCAAGGAATGCGAGGTTATTGAGTAGGGGGTCAAAAACGAACGACGCCTGTCTTGCAGTGTGATTGTCAGCTTCTAGTTGAGGTTGAGGCTAGACTTCATGCCCTTATTGCGGTACCATCCCCTCTGAGAGTGAAGGAAGACGTTAAAATCGACTATTGTTTGTACGTGAGAAAAAGCTCAGAAAGTGATGAGCGGCAAGCAATGTCAATCGGGTCCCAAATTAAGGAAATGAAGGCATTAGCCAAAAGAGATAGTCTTGAGATTGTCGCGGCCTACGAAGAGAGCCATTCAGCCAAAACTTCAAATACCCGACCAATTTTTAGCAGGCTTTTAAGTGAGATCAACCAGGGGAAATTTAATGGTATTTTAACTTGGGCGCCGGATAGACTAAGTCGAAATGCCGGGGACTTGGGAATGTTAGTTGACCTTATGGATCAAAAAAAGCTTCTTCAAATCAGGACTTTTTCACAATCTTTTTCTGATAATCCCAACGAAAAGTTCCTACTAATGATTTTGTGTAGCCAGGCTAAACTTGAAAACGACAATAAGGGCTTGAATGTTAAAAGGGGTATTCGGGCTAAGTGTGAAATGGGCTGGAGGCCAGGACCATCCCCAATCGGATATATTAACCGCTCATTCGCTGGGAAGAAAGACATTGTCATTGATCTAGACAGGGGTAAATATGTAACTAAGATGTTTGACAAGGTAATAAATGGGGAAAGTGGTAGACAAATTCTAAAATGGGCTAATAAAGTTAACTTTAACAATAAATCAGGTAAACCACTGGTTTTAAGCCAAATTTATTTAATGCTTAAAAACCCGTTTTACTATGGCGAGTTTGAATATCCGGAAGGAGGTGGCAATTGGTATAAGGGTGCCCATGAGCCATTGATTACCAAGAAACTATTTAACGAAGCCAGGAAGAAGTTGCTTGTTCCTAAAAAATCAAAATGGGGTAGCCGTAATGTATTATTTAGAAAGATTTTTAAATGTGCCAGCTGTGGAGCGACTATTGTCGGTGAAGAAAAATTTAGAGAAAGAAAGCACGGTGACCCAAGAAGGCATGCTTATTACCAATGCTCCAAGGCGAGAAAAAAACAATGTCAAGAACCAATGGTTAACGAAAAACGGTTGATTGGGGCACTAACAAGGTATATCAATTTTATGAGCATACGCCATCCGCAAAAAATTAAACTGACTTCGAAAGTCAGAATTGGAATAGAAACCTATCGGAAAATCCGAGAGCAGGTATTATTACTCAAAGACATTAATCCTGGTACGGGACAGGTTTCTTTTGCGGAATATGCCAAGTATGTGCTTAACGAAGGAGCTGACGAAGATAAAAGGGGGATTGTAAAAGTATTTGACAAGCCTCTTTACATTCATAACAAAGAAGTCTGCTCGTCTTCGATTGGAAAATTACCTTTTAAAAAGTAAACCAAGTTGCTGGGTAAATCTTTTGTATTGATTGTTTTTACTGGACCGGGTAGTTAGTTTTTTATAGGCGTAAACTTACATTAATTTTCAGACTGGGGAGCATTTTTTCATAACTTTCTTCAATTCTTGATCAACAACTGCTAAAATACACCATGGAAAAAGAAAAATTATATTCTGAATTTTTGGAAATCTCCAAAAAAATTGGCGTACCGGTTAAAAAGGTGCTTGATTTGTTTTTCGCCTTAAGAAGCGGAGAGCCCATAGACAATAACCAACTTCTACAAACCGTGGGTATTTCCCGCAATGCAGCTAATCAAATAAAAAAGGCTCTTTCTTCTTTTTTGCAACCAGTTTCTAAAAACACTCAATTGACTAACCAGGGGACTGAGAATATAAAAGGTTTTTATCCGGTCGGATATTTGCCCGAAGAAAGTCTTTGGTCTATCTTAAAAAATGATACATTTCAATTAGCTATACAGTTATTAACAAGTTGTCAAGAAAAAAGGCCTTTACCCAAAAGAAGTTATGATCAGTTTACCGCTACTTTAGAAACAACTGTCAGGCGAATGGCTTTACTCGATTTTTTTGGAGATGTAGAACAAAAAAGAATTTTATTCTTAGGAGATGACGATTTTACTAGCTTAGCCGTTGCTACTTTAGGAAAAGCGGCCAATATCACTGTCTTAGACATTGACCCAAGGATTTTAGGAGCAATTAAAGAAGTTTCTAACGAAAAAGGCTTTG
Source organism: uncultured bacterium (assembly GCA_965370515.1). Classification (GTDB taxonomy): domain Bacteria; phylum Patescibacteriota; class Microgenomatia; order UBA12405; family BS750m-G30; genus BS750m-G30. Next base: position 7,593 of record CBDUUX010000008.1, on the reverse strand, counting down.
ATGTTAAAACAAAGAAATATGATGCTCGAAAGCCCCTGTCAAAAGAACTGGTTGATAAATTTGATGTTGTTTTTACCGACCCACCTTACACCCAGGAAGGAATAGGGCTTTTTGTTTCAAGAGGAATTGAGGCTCTCGATCCAGATAATCAAGTGAGTAGAATTTATTGTTGTTATGGCAATAGCGATCGAGCCAAAGAAAGATTTTTGCCTATTCACCAAACATTTATTGACGCGGGATTAATGGTTAGGTGGGTTTTAGATAATTTTAATCGCTATTCCGGAGCAGAATCTATTGGAAGCAATAGTTCTTTATATATTTGCGAGGCAACACCTAGAATAAGGTCACTTGTTAAGGGAGAATGTGAACAACCAATTTATACCCACGATTAACCACTTTGTTGCTCTAATTAAATTTAAACAGTCCCAAAAAGAAATTAATGAACTAGAAAAAATAGCTGATTTGATAGTTGAAAAGTTAAAGTTGAAAGTTGTAAATAAATTTACTCATACTTTTAAACCTCAAGGAAAAACTTTAATCTATATCTTGGCCGAATCGCACCTAGCCCTCCACTCCTGGCCCGAGCATAATCTTATTCATATTGACCTCCTTAGCTGCAATAAATTAGAAAGAAAAGTATTTGAAAAAACCCTAAATTTAATATTCAAAAAAAATTGCCAAATAAGCTACAAGGGCTGCTCCTTGCAATGAAATAAAAATTTACTTATAATCAGTTAATCGGCTAGCAGAGCCAACGTCAAGGTCTGCAATGAAAAAAAGAAAGAATAAAAACCAAGATAGTTTTAAGAAAGCTCTTCGAGAGCTATTGTTTGACTTCGGCGAAAATCCCAACAGAGAAGGCCTAAAAGAAACCCCTGATCGAGTTTGGCGAATGTATAAGGAACTTCTTTCTGGTTATCAACTCAAGCCCTCTTCTGTTTTTAAAACATTTAAAAGTAAAGGATATCAGGATCTAGTTACCTTAACTAATATTAACTTTTACAGCCTATGCGAACATCACATGATTCCTTTTATAGGAAAAGCTCACATTGCCTACTTACCTAACGGAAAAATTTTAGGTTTATCAAAGTTTGTCAGATTAGTAGAAATATTTTCTCACAGACTTCAAACTCAAGAAAATCTCACCAGCCAAATCGCTAATGCTCTAGAAAAACACTTAAAACCCAAGGGTCTAATTATCAATATTGAGGCAGAGCATCTTTGCATGAGCATGAGAGGAATTAAGAAGGCCGGGTGTCTTACTAAAACAACAGTTGTCAGAGGAAAGCTTAAAACAAAGGCTGATTTAGTTGAACGTTTTTACAGAGAAATCAGAAAAGGAGAAAGAAGTGAAAATTATTAAAGAAATTCAGTGGGACATGGGACACCGAATAGTTAATCATCACTCCCAATGTCGTCATCTTCATGGCCACCGATATAAAGCAGAAATCTGCCTTAAGGGAAAACTTATAAAGGTTAAGGGAAGTTCTAATCAAGGAATGGTAATTGATTTTGGTGATGTAAAAAGAATCGCCATGAAATATGTTCATGATATTTTAGACCACGGTTTTATGGTTTGGGAAAAAGATAAAATCCTAGTTAGTTTTTTTAAAAAAAATCCCGATCAAAAACACATTGTTGTTCCTTTTACTCCTACTTCCGAAAATATTGCTAGTTGGATATTTACTCAACTAGACAAACGCTTTAGGGATAAATTTAAAACCAACCTAAAACTTCACTCAATTAAACTTTGGGAGACACCTACTAGTGCCGCCCTTTGTAGACGAAAAGACATTCAGAAATGACTCAATTAAACTACCAACCAACGAACAAAGAAAAAAAACGAATAAGGCCCCAAAGGGGAAGATTAAAGGTAAGCGGAGACGGTGTCTTTGCCACTCGACAAGGAGAGGGAACAACAAGCGGCTTTCCAGCTGTTTTTTTACGCCTTCACTACTGTAATTTAAGCTGTGGACTAATTAATGGATGGACTTGCGACACTGAGTATACCTGGAATCAAAAAAAGCCGGAGTATTGGAGAGAGCCAGAAGATTGGACATATCAAGAAACTGCCAGAAAAATAAAAAAAGCCTGGAGGGGAAAATATGGTCAAAAAAAAGATAAAAGATTAGTAATTACTGGAGGAGAGCCTCTTTTACAGCAAAAAAAAATAATTAAACTAATTGACTTGCTCTCTGAATGGGCGACAGAAATAGAAACAAACGGGACTATTTTCCCTTTTACCAAGCTACACAATTGTCAGTTTAATTGCTCGCCCAAGCTTAAAAATAGTGGCAACTTACTATCTTTAAGATATAAACCAGAAGTTTTAAAAAAAATCAACACCTTTCCAAATTCTTGGTTTAAATTTGTGGTTTGTCAAAAAACAGATTTAAATGAAGTTGAAAAAATAATTACTGAGTGCCAACTAAATCCTCACAAGGTTTTGATTATGCCTGAAGGAAATACTGCAAAGCAAATTATTAAAAAAGGCAAAGAGTTATCTTCAGCAGTAGTTCAAAAAGGCTGGAAGCTAACCCAAAGAAATCAATTAATATGGTTTGGCTCAAAAAGAAAAGTTTAAAAATATAGGAAATAATGGCTAGAAAAATAAAAAAAAATAAAAAAGCAGTTTGCCTACTAAGCGGAGGGCTTGATAGTGCAGTAACTACCGCTATCGCCAAAGAAAAAAAATACCAGCTATATCTTCTTTTTATAAACTATGGGCAAAAAACTCTGAAAAAAGAGATAAGGTGTTTTAACAAGCTAGCAAAATACTATCACGCTCAAAAAACTTACATTGTCAAGCTTCCCTGGCTTAAAGAATTTGGGGGTTCAGCCTTGTTTGACTCGAAAATTAAATTAAACCAAAATAATCTTGAACTTGAATACGTTCCCTTTAGAAACTCCATTTTCCTATCTATAGCTACAGCACTAGCAGAGACAATTAAGGCTGAGGCTATTTTCATAGGCTCTTGTGGAGAAGATAGTATTTGTCCTGATAACAAGCCAGAGTATTTACAGGCCTTCCAACAAGTAATTAAAACTGGAACAATGCTAAAAAAAGGAATAAAAATTATTGCTCCTCTTTCCAAAATAAGCAAAAAGGAAACTGTCAAAACTGGGAATGAATTAAAAGTTCCTTTCGCCCTTACTTGGTCTTGTCATAATAATGACCAGCAGGCCTGTGGCCAATGCAGTAACTGCCGAACAAGATTGGCTACCTTTAGTAGCCTGAAAATCAAAGACCCAATAGATTACTCAGATGAAAAATAAATTGTCCATCTCTCTTCCTGATTTTAAAAATATAAAAAAGCTAAAAAAGCTTGCTAGTGGAAAAGTAAGCTTAGTTTACAAGATAAAAAGAAATGATTCCTTTTTTGCTCTTAAAGGTTATCCTCTCTGGTTTTCAAAAGAAGATATTCATTTTATCCATAATTTTATTTACTTTCTCAATAATCAGGGAATAAATACTCCAAAACCTCTTTTATTAAAAAATAATTCCAGCTTTCTTTATCATCAAAACAGATTTTGGTCAGTTTTTAACTGGATTGAAAAAGACAAGAAAAGGCCCAGAAAAATAAATCAGTTAGCAAAAGCTGGCTTAGCCTTAACCCAACTTCACAGGGTCTCAAAAGACTTCAAGCCCAACAAAGCAAGAAACTGGTGGAAGCTAAATAATTATAAGGCAAATAAGCACTTCTCCTTGGTTAAAAATTTGCGAAAAAGATCATCTAATAAAAAAAGGTTAAAAAAAGACTTAGACTTGCTTATTAATTCTTGGAATTTAATCCAAAAGCTGGTTTTAGAAAATGGCATGTATGAAAATACTCCTCAACTAATCGTCCATGGTGATTTTGAGCCTAAAAATCTTACTTACCACAAGGGTGAGATTATTATATTTGACTTGGACAATTGCCGTAAAGAAGTTTTAGAAATGGATCTAGCTAAATTATTAATTTTTGGCTGTGGTTACCCACTAAAATCAGACTGGGAAAAGAAAGCAAAAGTTTTGCTTAAAAATTATTCATCTCCCTTTTCAAAAAAACCAAATGCACGAATAATTCTGGCCTGTGCCATTATCCGCTCAGTCCAGGAAGGAACTTATCAGCTAAAATCTTATCTTTCCAAGAAAAAAATAGAAAACAAAAATAACTGGGAAAAAGAAAGAAAGCTCTTGCTGGCAATTGAAGAAAATAACTTTTTAAATGTTTTAGAGAAAATAGTATGAACAATATTTATTTTGCCAATCTCTGGACGGAACTATTTTCAATTCAAGGGCTAGAACAGCTAAATAACTCAAAATGGCAAACTGAAGGAAATTGGCTTAAAGGAAAATATTATTCTCACGCTCCTAATCAAAATACAGATTTAATTATTTATTCCCCTCTTGATGGGGGCTTGGTTTTGAACAAGGAAACAATCAAAAATACCCCTACCTTGTTTTGGGGTGCCTACCCTGACTACCTATTAGGATGGGATTTTAAAAAGAACGCTTACTTGTTAAAAAGAAAAAGTGAAATAACTAAACTTCTTCCTCATTTTAAAAACCATTACACTGTTAGTAATTTCGCCAAAAAGATGCTTGAGAAAACATACGCACGTAATTTCTCTGTTCTTCACTGGGGAGTACCAACAACTGAAATTAATAAAATAAAAAGGCCAGAAAAAGAAGGTCTTAAAGTTCTCTGGACCCATATGTGGCGCCAAGATAAGGGCTTTGACCAAGCTCTTAAAATTATTCTAAACTTAGCCAAAAAGTATCCTCAAGTCAGTTTTTTTATCGGCCGAAAAGAAAAATGGGCAGGATCTAAATATAGTCCCATCTCTTTAAAACAAACCTACTATTCTTTTCTTATAAAAAAACCTGAAAATGTTCATCTGGTTAAAAGCTTTCCAATCGGAAATAGCAAAAGAGGACAGAAGGAATACTATCGTTTTTTAAAATCAATGGATATTTCTTTTAGCACCTCTTTTCATGAGGGTTTTGGCTTAGGAATGTTGGAGCAAGCCGCTGCTAAAATTGCCTGTGTTCTTCCTTCAAGAGAAGTTTATCCTGAACTTTATCACCAAGATCTCTTAGTAGATCCCAACCCAGAAAGCTTGACTAGGCGAATTAGCCAGTTAATAGAAAGTAAAAAAGAGAGGCAAAGGGTTCAGAAACTCTCATACTCTTGTGCCCAAAAATACTCTACCCAAAGAATGACTAAAAAACTATTACTAATTTTAAAAAAATATAAAAAATAATGAACCTTTCAATCATTATTAAATGTAGTCGGGACCAGCGCATTTGGAGATGTTTAAAAAGCATTGACGAAAAAGCTGAGATAATTGTTTCCATCACTCCTTGCAAAAAGATTGAAAAAGAACTGAAAAAGAGAAAAATTAAATACGCAATTACTCATCGGGGCAACATGGCCCTTACTGCTAATGCTGGTATTAAATTAGCCACTAATAAAAAACTTATTATCATGGACTCAGACTCCTATTTCGAAAAAGGAACTATTAAAAAAATATATAAGACTTTAAATAAGTACCCTATCGCCAAACCTCGAATCGAATATCATCATAACGATACTTACATTAGCCGTTTAATCGCAAAAGAACGTAATTATATCAACAACTTCTTTTTAGTTGCTTATATTCCAGGACTAGGCATTGACAGAGGGGTTTTAGAAAAAATTGGAGGGTATATTTTTAATAATCAAGTCCGCTGGACAGAAGACGCTGAATTAACTTATCGGCTTAAAAAAGCTAATATTCACATTCGCCCCATTAAGGGAGCTGTCATCCATCACGATCCTATTAGCTTAAAACATGAATTAAAATCAGCCTTTTTCTCTGGTGTTGGCAAAAGACTAAGCGTTGAACATGCCAATCGTTTTCCTGATGAAGACTTTTTTAACATTATGGTAAATTTTTTCAGACTGGAGCAAATAAAAAATATCTCAGAAAGAGTAAGGTGCGGAGGAATACCTTTAGCTTTTTTCATGGCTATTTGGAGCTTTTTTTATCAGCTAGGATATTATCATCAGAAAATAACTGTATACTATACTCCTCAGAAAAACAATCTAAAAATTCTGAGAACCTCAGGCTAGTTTTACTTTATTTTTAGCTTGTGTTAGGATATTAATCTATAGGATATGGAAAACGAACAAGTTTTAGAAAGGCAAATAAAGGAAACTTCAATACAGCCTTCTGAAAGGCTGGGCCAACATTTTTTAATTGATCAAGAAACGGTTGATTTCCTATCCCAACTTGTTACCCCTGGGGCAAAAGTAATCGAGATTGGATCTGGAATGGGCAATATAACTCCAGCATTGGCTAAAAAAGCCGATGAGGTTGTTGGTATTGAGATAGACAAAAGATTTCAACCAATGCTCCAAGATCTTCAAGAGGCAAGTAGCAATATTAGCTTTATTATTGCTGACGCCCTCCAAGTTGACCTCACCTCCTTAGTCTGTGAAGATCAAGAAACACAAATAGTCGCCAATTTACCTTTTCATATTACTGAACCATTCTTGCACCGATTAATTGATCTTCCCATAGCTAATGCTGTTTTAATGCTGGGTGCTAAAGCAGCCGAGGAAGTACAAGCGCCTGAAGACCATCCCAGCTTTGGAAAATTATCTCTTTTAGCTCAAACATTTTTTAATGTAGAAACCTTAAAAACAGTGCCAAAAGAAGCATTTTATCCTCCTCCCAGAACCAAAGCAGCTATTATAGAATTATCCCCAAAACAAAAAAGAGAGATTAATAGCAGTCCTATTAATTTCCTTTTCGCACATCTAATTAGAAGGGCTGGGAAACATGGTTTAGTTATAAATGACCTTAAACAAGTTCTTGTTGAAGCAAGCCAGCGATCAAAGGGAACAACTCTAGATAAAAAAGCCTTTCGGAGGAGAAGTCGGGCACAAGCCAGAAGAGAGATAAAACAACAGCTAACAGATTATAATGCTACAAGGGATATATCCACTTTTAAACCTAATGGAAAAAGGGCGAGAACCCCCATTATTATTTCACCTTCTCAGGCAATCAGGGAAATAGAAAGACTCGGACTTCCCGAATCTCTTCTCAATAAACCCTTTTTTCGGTTAAACAATCAAGAAATAGCAAAACTCTCTCAGGCAATTAGACAATTTTATTCCTAAAAAACAATGAAAATAGCGGTTGGCAGCACCTCAAAACAAAAGCTTAAATACTTGAAAAAAGTGCTGGCTGATATTGGGATTAAGACAAAGTTAATATCAGTAGAAGTATCTGGTGGAATAGCTGAGCAGCCAAAAACCCAAAAAGAAACTAAAACTGGTTCACAAGGCAGGGCCGAGGCCGCTTTGAAAAAAGTACCTCTGGCTGATTTTGCCATTGGAATTGAGGTAGGCTACCACCAAAATAAAAAAGGAAAATACGAAATGTTTTGCTGTACTACCATCGTAGATAGTAATAATTTTGTTGAAAGCTGCTACTCAAGCAAGTTTTTACTTCCTGCCTTTCATCAAAAAGTATTAAAAGAAAACAAATACTTGGGAGAATATGTCCGAAAATACAAAAAAGAGGTAAACAAACCAAGTACTAATTATGTCCGACAATTAA
>CBDUUX010000007.1:0-17143 GCA_965370515.1 uncultured bacterium | reverse complement strand
AACCAAGTGTCAAAAGTGTCTGTTTCTTGTAAATACTCCCCGCTCCCACAATCAGGACACTCGCCTTGTTTATTAGGTTCTAAAAAATACTCTGCCTCGATTGGCGCTTCCAGCTCCTGAAGACCATCATAAACTTCATTAAAATCATGCTTTTTAGAAACTTCTGAGTATTTCCCCTGGATCTTTTTCCTTTTTTTACTAATAAAGGTAACTCTAATTTCCGGATTACAATTTAAACAGTAATAGGCGGGAATCCTTGGCCCCCAAACAATTTGCCGGGAAATATTCCAGTCCCGAATATTTTCCATCCAGTCTAAATAAACTTTTTTAAATCTGGGCGGAAATAGCTTCGTATCCCCACTCTTAACCGACTCAATTACAGGCTGAGCCAGCTCCTTGGTTTTAACATACCACTGGGAAGTAGGAAGCGGCTCAATAATATTTTTACAGCGATAGCAAACCCCAACCACATGATGCAAAGGCTCTGTTTTAATTAATTTCTTTGCTTTCTCCAACAACTCAAGGGTCTTTTTTCGGGCTGCTTTAGGATACATCCCATCAATTTCCTTAATGGTGTTAACCATTTTCCCGGAAAACTCAATACAACTAACTGTTGGCAAACTATGTTTTTGCCCAATTTTAAAATCGGTTGGATCATGAGCGGGAGTAATCTTTAAAGCACCGGTGCCAAAGTCTTTTTCTACCAGCTCATCAGCAATAATCTTGACCTTTTTCCCGGTTAAAGGAATAGTCGCCTCTTTCCCAACCAACTTTTTGTATCTTTTGTCCTGAGGATTGACAGCCACGGCCACATCAGCAAAAATAGTTTCCGGCCTGGTAGTGGCAATTTTAATTAGACCGTAATCAAGATAGTAGAGAAAATCATCTCTTTCCACTTTCTCCACCTCTAAATCAGAAAAAGCAGTGCCGCAGTGAGTGCAATAGTTAACTACTCTTTTGCCTCGGTAAATTAAATTATCCTCATGAAGTCGCTTAAAAGTAGCTAACACCTGATCGACAATTTTCGGCTCCAAGCTGTAGTGATACCGACTCCAATCCAGCGCAAACCCCAACTCCTTCATCTGATACATATTATGCTTCCGGTTTTTCTCCACATAATCCCAAATAAGCTGGTGTAGAGTTTTGCGATCATAATCAAAACGACTCTTCCCTTTTTTCCCCAACTCTTTTTCAAAAACATACTGAGTTTCTATCCCCGCGTGATCACCACCAGGAAGCCAAAGAGTGACCTTGCCAAGCATTTTTTGAAAACGAATCATAATATCTTCAATCACAAACATCACATGACCCATATGCATTGAGTCATTAGCATTAGGCAAGGGTAAGATTATCGTAAAAGGCTCTTTCCCTTTTTCTACCTTAGGAGTAAAAAGACCTTTTTCCTCCCACTCCTGATATATTTTTTTCTCAAACAACTGTGGCTGATATTTTTTGTCCATATTGGTAAGTATATTTTAGCAGATTAAGACTTATGAGCAAAAAACTGTTCTAAGGCAAGTCCCCTTATTCTTGGTCGGAGCGCAAACGCACCCTTTCTTGAACTTCTTCAACTCTTTGCTTAAAGCGAGAGCGAATCTCTTCCACGACCTGATTTCTGGCTTGCTCTAAAACTCCCTCACTAACCTGCTCTCCTTCCATCTCCTCTAGTACTTGCTCCATTTGATGAACTTCCCTTTCCTCAAGCTTTAATCGTTTTTCCTCAGGCAAAGATTCTAGGGCTCGCTCATACATATTCTCTCTTAATGAAGCTTCGATTCTTTCCTGTAAAGCTTTTGGAGCTTGGGAATAAATCTCCAGCATCACCCGATAATGCTCCAGGTTAACTTGGGCCAAATGCTCTTTTAACCAGTCAGCCCTATTTTCCGGCAAATCCTCCATTTCCTCTTTAAGCAATACTAATTCTCCTTGATACTTCTCCGCCCAATTAGCAGCCAGTTCCGGATTATCCGATAATAAGGCCTTAACTTCAGACAACCTCCGATTGGCAATTTCAATTCTTTTGGCCACCCTGCCCTCAGCACTACTAGCTAGAGCCAACTCTACTTTCTCTTTCCAACCTTTAAGGAAATAAAACCTGCTCCCGGGCAATAATCGAGGGGTATAAACATATTCCTCCGCTACTACATCATCAACCACCATCTCCTCTGCCCCAACCCTTGCTTGGAATAAACCAACAAATAAAAATAAACTAACCAAAACAAATAAAAACTTTTTCATCTTATTTTCCTTCATTATTAAACTTACCATCTGGAGATATTCTACGCAATATTTCTCTTCCTCTTTCCGACAGGACACTCTCGATAGTAACAAGTTTATAACTTTCTCTCCTCTTAACTGCACCCCTAAGTCTTTTGAGAGCAATTTGCTGTAAAGCAATTGCCTGAGAAAACACCTCGCCACCCTCAAAAAAATATTGCCTTTTACCCTCAAGTTCGGTAATGGTTAAACTTGAGGCTTCTTTATTCGGTTGATCATCAAGCCAAAGAAGCCCAGCATTCAACTCTACCCAACGCTTTTCACCTCCTACAAGAATACTGGCAATAAATTTAGCATTCACCAGCATTTCTTCGCCCAACCAAACACAATCTAAAAAATGGGGAAAAATTGGCACACCCCCATCTCTTGTTCCTTCAAGCTCTTTCACGCTTGATTTTGGATCTTTCAAGTTAACAAATAACATGGGTTGACTAAATAAAGAGGGCTCGTCGTCATATGGTTCAAAAAGAGGTTCTAATAACTCCCGATAGTCTACATACAGTTTTTGACCCAAACTGTCAGCCTCTCCTGCCGAAATTGCAGGAACTAAATCATCAATTAAACTTCTCCTGGAAATTATCTCACTAAAACCTTCATTCATATCCGCAATAATAGCTCATAACAATTAATAATTCAATATGACAATTCATCTTTATTGAAATAGTTTTTTCCATCGATAGCATGTAAAATAACAATATGGATAAAACCAAAGAACTTCAAGAGATCGGGATAAGAATAAAAGACTGCAAGCTCTGCCCCCTTTATCAACAAACCACCAACTCCGTTCCCGGACAAGGAAATTCTAGCGCGCAAATAGTATTTATTGGGGAGGCTCCGGGCTACTGGGAAGACCAAAAAGGAACTCCTTTTTGTGGAGCGGCAGGAAACCTGCTTAATAAACTCCTTTTAGAAATAGACTTAGCTCGAGAAAAAGTATTTATCACCAATATCTTAAAACACCGCCCTCCCAATAACCGCGACCCCCTACCTGAAGAAATAACTGTCTGCACCCCCTACCTTAAAGAACAACTCTTAATTATTGAACCAAAAATAATTATTACTTTAGGCCGCTTTGCGATGAATTACTTTATTCCCAATGCCTACATTTCCAAAACCCACGGACAGCTAAAACAAATTATTTGGCAAAACTTAAGCCTTAGCCTTTACCCCCTCTACCACCCGGCTGCTGCTTTCCGAAGAGGAGAGGTAATGCAACAACTTAAAGAAGACTTTCTAAAAATCCCCCAAATTATCAAAGACCTGAAAGACAAAGAAAGAGAAGAAGAGAATAAACCACCAGAAATAAAAATTACCCAAGAAGTTCTTTTTTAGTTTTGCCGACTCAAATAATCACCCGTTTCAGTGCTCACCACTACTTCTTCCCCGATTTTAATAAAAAGGGGAACCTTAATCAGCAGCCCATTTTCGAGTGTAGCCGGTTTAGTTGCCGCACTAACCGTATCTCCCTTCGCTCCTGCCCCTGTTTGTCTCACCTTAAAAGCGATTTTTTTCGGTAAACTAATTCCAATCACCTTGCTCTCCCAAAAAAGAAGACCATACTCTCCTCCTTCTTTTAAATACTTTTCTTCCTCGGAAATTATTTTTCGCTCCACTATCGTTTGCTCGAAAGTTCGGGGACTCATAAAAACCGCCTGAAGACCGTCAAAGTATAAAAACTGGAAGCGCTCATGAGTAACTTCAATTTCCTCGACCTTCTCATCAGTAATTAAAGTCTCTTTAATTACCCCTCCGCTTTTTAAGTTTTTCAACTTTAAACGAACCACCGCATGGCCCCGACCAGGATTAAAAAACTCTTTGTCTGCTACTACCACCGGATCCCCTTTCCAATTTAAAAAAGATCCTTTGTTTAATTCACCTGCTTTAGTCATGGAGATATTGTACCAGATTAACTAACCCTCTTCTGATAAAAAGCAGTTTTTCGATAGTCTTCCTACTGTATACCCACTAAATTAAAGCCTAAATCCTCGAATATTTTTTTTAATTTCTTCTCTTTTGCATTAGTGTCTAGCCTTAGGAGATTAATATTATTCCTTTTGGCAAGTTTAGTTGCAAAATCAATCATTTCTTATTAAGATTTTGAAGCTGCCACCACCTAGACGGTTTTTTTCCACTTTCTAAAAGCCATTTCCCGGCATCTCTTAGAATAAATATTGCTTGATCTACATTTTGAATAATATTAAGTGTCATTTTTGTAAAATCACCACTGATTGGTGTGGATTTTACTTTGATCAAATTCGCTTTCTGAATGCTCAGGCAATTCTTTGGCTGGATAGCCAATCGGAAAAAGAGATAGCACCCGAAAACGATCGGGAATATTTAAAAGCTTACGAACACACTTTTCCGAATCTTGGCCATCACCAGCCTGATAACCCTTGATTTGAACCCAACAAGTCCCCAATCCTTGGTTGGTAACCTCTAGGTAAATATGAGCGCCGACAATCGAAGCATCTTCCAGCCAATTTTCCGAAAGGTTAACATCAGCGCAAACCACAATCACTACTGGCGCCCCCGCCGCAAACGACCCCCAAGCAGTAGCGGAAGATAATTTTTTAATCAACTCCTTATCTTTAACCACCACAAGCTCCCAGGGCCGAAGATGATTAGCAGAAGGAGAAAACATCACCGAAGTCAAGATTGCCTTAACCTTTTCTTCCTCAACCGGCTTACTTAAATACGAACGAATACTGCGGCGTTTTTTAACAACTTTAAGCATTAACAAAATAATACCAAAAACAAACTGTTTTTGACAGAATAACTGAAAAAATCTCATTGACCAAACCGGCCAAACCCCAAACTGCCCCGCCCCAATCCCCGGAGTATGGGGAAAGTGAAGATTTTTCCTTGTCCCAGTCACTTTTTGATGATACTATGATACTAATGGCTAAACCCTACCAATACGCCACCCATATTTGTTTAGGCCTTACTCTTCTGGCAATTATTGGCATCTTTTGTGGCCTCAAAACCCTAAACCCACTGATAACAATGATTTTTCTCCTCCCTACTGTGCTTTATGAAGTTTATCGCACTGAAGGAGTATCAACTAAAGCTGCTTCCTGGGGATTGCTCATAGTTTTTATCTTAGAAATCTTATTTATTTTAGGTAATGTCAGTTTTGATTTAGCCAGTTTTTTGGAGACTGAACAACGATATATTGCCGGCCATGCTATTCCCTTGGGCGATATTAAGGTCGTTGCCCCAACAATAATGGCTGCCTTGTCGGCAGTCCTTTTTGCCCGCACCCGCGGGAAATACACCAAGTGGCTGGCAGTGATTATCTTCGTTAGTTCTTTTGCTATTGTTTATGCTTTGGACCCGGCCATTTTTGCCAAATTACTAAAGCTTGGCGTTAAAGAGGGATTAGATAAAATTCAATATTATTAAACAAGTATGGGTGTTTTAAGCAAATTTACCAAAGGTGTGAATAGGTGTTCACCTTAGAGGTGAACGGGCGTTATAAAAAATATTAAATTAACTTAATTAAATACATTAAAACTACTCCCAGTAAAAACAAGGAAAAAGAAAGCAGAGATTTTTTCAAACTAGTTTCTTTTCTAATCTCCGGCAATAAATCAGAACCAGCGATATATAAGAAACCCCCTGCCGCGATAGGCATTAAATAGGGAATAAAAACCGTATTTACCTCGGATAGGTAAAAGCCAACTAAACCTCCCAAAACAACGGTTAAAGCTACTAAAAAATTAGCCAGTAAGGCTTTTTTCTTTTCCCAACCGGAATAAAGCAAAACCCCAAAGTCTCCAATTTCCTGAGGAATTTCATGCAGAGCCACTGCCAAAAACGTAGCCATTCCCAAAGATTGACTTGCTCCGAAAGCAGCGGCAATAATTAAACCATCCAAAAAATTATGAAAACTATCTCCAATTAAGTTCATTGCCCCAAAATTATGAACTTCACAGCGCCCCTTGTGACAATGGCGCCAATGAAGAATCTTTTCAATTAGGAAAAAAAGGATGAAAGAGAAAAGAGTTAAAGAAAAAAGCAAATCTCCGGATAAGTTTTCCAGAGCCTCGGGAAGAAGGTGGAAAAAAGCCCCTCCCATTAAAGCGCCTGCTGAAATTGAGACCAAATTAAGCAAGATCTTTTCCAAGACCTTTTCCTTTAGAGCCAAGGTAAAAACCCCTATCAGCGCTCCTAAGGAAATTAAAAAAGTAGAAACCAAAATTAAAACTAAAGTATTCATCTAGAGGCTATTTTACAAAGCCGGGCCTAAGGTTACTACCGAATCAAACTCAGAATCTTCCTCTAAAACAGAGGCTTGACTGGCTACCTCGTAATTTTTCTCCAAATCCTCTTTCAAAAGCTCAAAATAGTTTTCCTTGTCTTCCTTGAGGGCAATTTCCGTTAATTCAAAGTCCTAAGAATCAGCCTTAGCGGTATCTACCTCTTCATAACCCAGGGCTTCAAGCAACTCTTTACCCTCTCCCGCCACCCCGGGAACTCCAATCCCGTTTAAAACCTGTATTTTAAAATCTTTTCTTTCCAAAGCAGGAATAGTAGGGACCGGACTAGGAAGTAAACTGGGGAAAGCCTCGGGCGCAATTTCACCGCCAAAAGGAGAACCTAAATCAAGCTTACTTTTGGTATAGCGCCAAGAAATTAAAAAACCAGCTCCTAAAAAAACAACAATTACTAAAACCGTAATAATTGCCTTTTTCTTGTTTCCTTTTTCTTCCATAACTGTATTTTAACACAAAGCTTTCTTTACTTCTTTTAGAAAGCCCTGTGTCGACTACCAAACTTTCCCCTTCCTTCACCTTTACCTAAACCGAAGAATAAGGACAAATCAATTCCATTACTTTCGGCCCAAGCTTTAAGTTCTTCATGCATTTTTTGACCTTTTTCCTGTCTTTTCTCAGGGCTTAAAGTTTGCCAATCAACAGTTTCTTTTTCCCCCCTTAGTTCTTCGTGCTTAGCTAAAATTAGCTCTTTTTGCTCTAAGGTAATTTTTCCTTCCTCAACTGCCTGATCTAGCTTCTCTTGAAATTTCTCCTGCATTTGAAATTGATATTCTTGACGAACTTCATCAAAAACTACTTTTACCTCATCCTCATTAAGATCAAATCTCCCAACTAATTTTTCTAAAACAGGAGGATATTTATTATTACTACCCTCGGCATAAACCGTCGCAGTACGATAAGCGGCTAAGGTTACAATTGCCAAAACTAAAGCGGCGGGGATAATTATTTTCTTTTTCATTTTTTCACCTCCCTTCTCACCTACTATTACTACAAGAGAAAGGATAAATTTCTTTCAATTAGTAATGATTTATAAAGCGCCGCACCGGTGAAGGAATAACTTTTGGCTGATAAAGACGTTGCAAGGGCTTCACTCTCCGAACTCTTTCATTGGCTTTAGTTAAATTTAAAAGTAAGCTGAGCAATAAAACCCCTCCAATTAAAATAACCACCAAAACCTTAAAAGGTTTTTTGTAAGAAAGATCATACTTTTTTAGTAAACCCAACCCACCCCCGATACTCAAAACAGACAAGAGTAGGGGCTGCCAAGGAAAAAGATAGGCAAAGGGTCCCAAGCCCGCCCTTCCCTGACGAAGATGAATAAAAGGATTCTGAGCTCGGAGTTTAAAAAATAAAAGATTGGTGCAAAACAAAGAAACCAAAATAGCCAAAGTAAGGCCAAACCCCAAAAGAACAGAGCCTGCCAGAAAATAAACTTTCGGCTTCATCTTCACTTCTTTTTTCTCGATTTGCGCCATTATCTCTTTGCTTAAATCAGCTTTTTTTATTTTTTTTGTTTTACTTTTGGACATAAGTTTCACCTCCTTTTTTTTCAACTACTACTTTTAATAATTTTTTACCCCTACTAATTAAAGTACCAACAGTTCCCATTGGAACTCTTAAAATATCGCTAATCTCTTCATAAGAATAACCATCTAAATAAAATAAAGCCAAAGCCGAGCGATACTTAATTGGCAACTTTTTCAAAGATCCTTTTATTAATCTCTTAATTTCTTTTTTCTCAAACTCTACTTCAATATTAGTCTTATCCTTAATTACTTCTTCTAGTAAACTTCCATCTTCTAAAGAGACTTTTCGCTTTTCCTTTTTAACTAAGTTAATCGCTTCAT
Organism: uncultured bacterium; assembly: GCA_965370515.1. Classification (GTDB taxonomy): domain Bacteria; phylum Patescibacteriota; class Microgenomatia; order UBA12405; family BS750m-G30; genus BS750m-G30. Next base: position 8,742 of record CBDUUX010000007.1, on the reverse strand, counting down.
TATGAGCAATCCGATAGATCCAGGAAGAAAACTTTTTTTTGCGATCAAAGCCTTTTAAGTTAATAAAAGCTTTAATAAAGGCCTGCTGGGCAGCGTCCGCCGCCAAATCTTGATCCCCCACCAAATAAGAAACATAACGGATAAGCCTTTCTTGGTAACGACCAACAATTTCTCGATATAACTCTGAATCACCAATACAAATCTTTTCCACTAATTGCTCGTCACTTAAAAATTTGGGGCTTTTCCTCATCCCTAATTGTAATACAAATTAGCCTGATAATTTATTTCAAAACTTAATGATGTTCTTCCTCTTCAGCAACCATCGCTTCGGCCCGAGTAGCGTGAACTGTTCCTTCAGGATGATTAGAAGGACTATAAAGAGTATAGAGCTTTAAATCTTCAGCCCCCGTATTAATCACATTATGCTCCGCTCCGGCTGGCACAATTACGGCATCTCCGTCTCCAACTAGATATTCTTCTCCTCCAATAACTACTTTGCCAGCTCCTGCTTCAAAGCGAAAGAATTGATCCACATGATCATGAACTTCCATCCCAATATCTTCCCCAACCTTTAAGCTCATTACCACTAGCTGGGCGTGCTTACCGGTAAACAGCACTTTTCGAAAATTACCGTTTTCCAGCGTATCTTTTTCTATTTTTGAATAAAAACCACTCATTTTTTCCTCCTTTTTTATTTTTTAACTTTTACATTTTAACATAAAAAAACTATTTAAGTTCTTGGCGACCAAAATAAGCCATCTGTCCACAAGCCTTCTTAAAACCCAGATATTTAAAAAGGCTAGGATACATTTTTATCTCTTTGAGTATTCCACCCCAAAAACCATATTTAGGCACTGGATATGTATTGATCGCTGAATAAATATAGGAATAATAAACTGTCTTTTTGTGATCAATCATATATTGGTTTAAGGCTACTTCCAGCTGATAACCTTCTGCTTTTTGAGTTTTAAATAAATCTAAAAGGTGCTTTCGAGCTACTATTCTTAGGCCCGTAATTAAGGTGTCAAAACGAAAAATCTTAGTAGACCAAGGGCTTCTTTTTTTACGCAAAATCAGCATATCCAAACTACTTGCTTTAAAAGCTTTTTTAATTAATAGATTAATCTCTTGATAATCAAGATCACGCAAGTCACCATCCATCAGAATCAACCAATCACCCCTAGCTTTAAGAGCACCTTGATAAACAGCTTCTGCTTTGCCTTGATTATCAGCTAGCTTTATCAGCTTAACCTGAGGATAGTTACTAAAAATTACCTCCGATGTTTTGTCGGTTGACCCATCATCCACGCAAATAATTTCGTCAATTTCTTTGACTTTACACAAGGCCCTTAAAACATCAAGAATCCGCTCCTCTTCGTTAAAACAGGGAATAAGACAAGAAAGAGTCTTTTTCATAGCCTTTTAAGTTGAAATAAGCAATCAGACAAAGAAAAAGAATTTGAATAAATCTTTTTAGCCTGTTTTAAAAATTTCAAATCCGCAGTAATAAAATCAGCCCTTTCTTTTTGAGCCAGAGCCAAATACAAACAGTCATAAACAACTGTTTGTTTTAGTTTTTGGGCTAATTTAAAACTGCGATCAAGAAGTTGACTGTCTTCCTGAAAGTAATCAAAAGTAAGTCGCCCAAATAATTTAAGCACCCTTTGGGCTTGGGGCACAGTAATTTCTTTAAAAGCCAGTTTTTTTCTGACCAAAGAATAAATTTCGACTTTTAAAAAATAAGGTTCATAAACTATCTTCGACTTGTCTGAAAGATGATCAAATAAACTAGCAGCTTTTTCAGAATCCTTTTCTTTTATTAATAGCTTGGCCACTATGCTGGCATCTAAAACTACTGAAAAAAGTTTGGACTTAGCCATTTTGGCGCATTTGTCCCAACAAAGATACCGAATCAGAAGTATTTCCCATTGACTCCCTTAACTTATTAATTTCAGCTAATAAACTTTGCCTGCTTATTTTTTGATTACCGACAATACTTACAGGAACTAAATAAACCATGGGGATATTGCCCTTTTTTACTAAAAAACTTTGCTTTTCTAAAAATGATTTTTGTAATAAATTAAAGAAGTTATTTCTGGCCTTGGTGGCATTAATTGTTTGGATATTTTTCATTATGTACACATAATAACACAAACGTACAGAAGTGTCAATTGCAATAATTTATCAGTAGCCCAACTGCTTTAGCCTTTGCTTCACTTCTTTTTCTCCTTTTTCTTCCTTTCTTAATTTCCCCTCTTTCCCACAACACTTAAAAGAGTTCTTGATCTTAGCAATTAGTTTTTTAATCATTTGGAAACAACCATTAGGAGCATAAAAAGAAGAATAAACAAAACCGCCCAACCGGCAGTGTAAGCCACTAGCCTTAAAGCTTTTTTAGTTTCCTTCTTTTCCCAAAAAAGGAAAAAAGGAAAACTAAAAACAATCAGACCACAAACCAAAGCAGAAGTAGCAAAAAGAAGTAAAACCATCACCGGCCCTAGATAGCCAGGAGTGGCAAACCAAGCATTTCCCTTCCAAAAAATAACTGCCACCAGTGCACAATAAACCAACAGTCCCAGAGCCTGATATAAAGAAATCTTACATAAAGGATATTCTTTCTTCCTAAACCACTTAAACATCATCCTAATTATACAATCCCCAAAAGTAGACAGTCAACTATTTTTTTGACGCTTCCTCAGTTTTTTCAAATCAAATAACACAAATCCCTATAGGTCTTGATATAATACTTCCTAAGATGATCCACGAGCGACAATTGTCTCTTCGCATTGAATCCTCCCCAATTCAAGAAGCAGTAGTCGTGATTCTTGTTCAAGAAATTAAAGAAAAACCCCAGATTCTAGTAGCGAAAAGAAAAGGTGTTAACCAACACACTCTTCCAGGTGGCAAAGTAGAACCAGGTGAAACTTTTGGAGAAGCAGCCATTAGAGAAATGCTTGAAGAATTAGGACCAGTGACAGAAGATCCTCATCAGGCTGAGGAATTTCTAACTGAGGCCCACCCAAAAGCACCCATCCTTGCTACTGCCAATGGTCTAGTTAGACTACATCTTTGTTTCGCTTGGTTTGATGAAATGACTTCAAGGCCAGAAATCCAAAGCCCAGAACCAGATAAACACGGACCATGGCGATGGATTCCTTTAGAAGAAGTTACCAATTTAATTGCTCGCGGCCAACTTCCTCTTGCTGTCCTGGACGACTTGTGGCTTGGCGTTGTAAAAGGAAAACCCTGGCTACAACAGTGGACCGTTAAGCAACCTATTTCCCCACGTGAGCAAGACCAACTACCCAGTTTTCTCCATAGTGCTTAGCGCACTTCGGACAGCAACCGGTTTCAGCCTCTTTACCATAACCTAAATCTTCTGATTTATCAGCAGTCATTCTTTTTTTCCCTCTCAATTTTAACAAATAATAAACCAGTCCAAGCTCCTTATATTTTGCTTAGTCTTTAAGTGCCTGAGCAATTTCCCAAAGAAAATCACCCCGCCCGAGAGGAGAGGTTCCAGGAATTTGAAGCCTCAAAGGAAAAGGAATCTCTATTCTTAAAAACTCTACGGTTCCAATCTCGCAAGCTGCTTGAGCCAATTCTCTAAGCATACCCCTACCTTCCTTTAAATCACGAACATCATTTTCTCCAACCGGATGAATATCAACTACTTCCAGTCTTCCTGTTTTTGCCAAAGCCTGAAATTGCGGCTCCCAATCTCTTTTTTTCTTGGTCGGTTTTCCCGGCAAACTAATAGTGCCAGCAATAACATTGTGGGGATCAAAAAAAACCGAAACTCCCCTCGCTTCAGTTTCTTCGATAAATCTCTGTAAGTCCTGGGTTTTGCCTGGATCAACACCCAACAACAACCTTTCATCTTTCCAAGCAGCTTCAACATCATACGATATAACCTTTGCCTTAGGAAAAACATCCATTAACTCCCTAAACAGCCTTTCCCCAGTAGCTTTCCCAGGAAAAAGAGCGTCTTGAAGAATTGGCGGTTGACCCCCGTCTCCCCGTAACTTTTTCCAATGACCAAGTAACCCCGCCAAAACAGCCAAAGGCAAGCTGTCTTTTGAAGTTGGATTCCAAGCTTGCTCAAGATGGACAATCGATAAACCCGACTCTTTCAATGCTTCTACCCCTCCTTTTTTAATTAACGCCCGAAAAGGAAATAAGCAAGCGCTGCCATAGCCTTCCTTAACTAATTGTGCACAAAGTCCTTCAAAATCTTCAGGCCTTACGGTTAAAGCCAAGCCACCGGCTAAACTGTATTCTAGTTTTGATTCTGACTCTGAATCGCTCATGACCATATTTTAACAGAATACTGTTAAATTACTGAAATAAAAACAAAACTTTGCTAAACTGAAAATAGTTAAAAGTTTATCTAGGAACATGAACAAAAAATCAACTAACCTGGGTCTAGTTTTGGTTATTAGTTACTTTTTAATCTTTCTGGTAAACAGCTTGGTCATTTATTTAGCTAATCTGTTTTTCCCAAGGTTTGTCGTTTTGGGAACCGCCTCCATTACCAGGCTTTGGGCGATTATTCACAGCATGAGCACCTTAAGCTTAATTAATGTTTTTGCGATTCCTTTTGTTCGGGAGTATGAAAACAAAAAAGGCAAAATGCTGGATAGCAAACAATGGATAATTGCTTACTTTTTAATAAACTTTGTTGGCCTTTGGTTAATCGCTAGATTTGCCGATAATTTAGGCTTAGGAATTAGTTCTTTTGTAGTGGCTCTGGTTTTGGCTATCCCACTTGACGTTCTTCAGGGAGTGGTAATGATGAAGCTAGAAAAACTAAAAGGGAAATAGACTTCTCAGGCCGTAAAGGCCTGAATTTTCTTTTCATAAGAAAGCCAGTTTGTCCACTGCTTCCATTCATGGTCGACGCTTCGACCTTTTCGCGAAGTTTGAATAAAACTACTTCTCCTGAGGGAACAATTTTTAAACTTACTATAAAACCATCCTGGGATCTAAAGTAATTGTTTTGTATATGTAGAAACAAAAGAAAACAGACATTATTGCCAGAACGACTTGACGCAATCTCTTTGGTAATTTATTTAAAAACAAATAAATAATTGTCCCCAAAACAAGATGGGCCAGAGGATAAATAACCAAGGCAATTACTTTGCTTTCCCAGATTAAATTAAAATCAAACTTAAGAAAAGAGCTGGCAATCACTGCAGGAAAATCCTGATTGACAAAGGCCAAGGACTTGGAAGAAACCTTCAGACCAATAAACCTTAAAGCGTCAAGCGCAAATCCAAAATAATACTGGTCCTCTAGTTGGGTATATCTTAAAACACTGATGATAAAGTCAATTGCAAAAGAAAGCGGCAAACTCAGCATTAACAATTTGGTGTTTTTTGTTTTTTTTGTAAAAAACTTTAAAAAAAAAGTGAAAAAACAATAGTAAATCATTACCAGGAGAAATAGGGCTAAGGGAATGTTTTTTAAAACAGGGCCAAAATAGACCTGCCAACCAAACTGAGAATAGTCTAAAAATGTTGTTAAGAAAGAGGCAAAGATAAACAAAGACACCCCCCAATAGTATTTAAGCAGATTGGACCGACGGTAAATTATAAATCCTAAAATAATAGCGAACGGAACAAAGAAAAAGTAGACATTAGAACCTGTTCTTGCCTGGTTGATCGGCAACTTTCTCTCCAAAAAATCAGACTGATCAGCAATAAAATAATCGGCAAAAGCGAGAGTATCTTGGTAAACAATATTCTCTTTTAAATATTTATTTTCTCTTTTTTGGGGCGTTAAAACCCACTCGCTTTCCTCATCTTTTAAAACTAGTTCTTCCGGGTTTATGCGATAGATATCCCGATAGTAATTTGAAAATTCAGCCATTGTAACATCCTCAAGATTCTCAGCCTTAGCCAATACTTCAAGTTGGTTTTGATATTCCGGAAACGACTTAACGCTCTCTATTCCGGTTTCCAAACCAACAGTAATTTGGCCAACAGATAAGCTGCAATCCAAATAACTGTTTACCAGTTGCTTAAAATAAGAAGTGTCCAATCCTCTCTCGGTATAATCATTAGCCTGAAGAGAGTAATTAGAATAACTTGTTCCTTCCCCATTTGCCTTAGAGATATCTCTTTGCGCCCATTGAAGAATAACCACGTCTTGCTTGGTTTTCTCACTCTGGGCAGGAGTTAAAATATTAGCCCGGGAAGGATAATAGGGCACTCCCCACCATTGTCCCCAAACCCCATAATCGTCTGTTGTTTTCTGATCGGCGACAATTAAAACAGTCTTGACATCATACTTGTTTTTCAAATATTCCAAAGAGTACGAATCAACCCACCAAGCCCCGACTGAAACCGGATAATCTCCAAGCACTTCTTTGAATTTCGCAAAAGCAGTGTCAATAAGTCTTCTTCGCTCTCCCTGAGTATAACCAGAAAGAAATACTGCCTGAGGATCAAACCAAGCCACCAGATGGGGATAAACTACCCGAGCAGATTGGGCAAAATCCGGGGAAACCTCCAAAAAAAGGCCAATCTCCTGATTATTGGAAAAATTATCTTTTACAAAACCAGTGACTTTTTTGTCTACCAAAGCATCATATTGCAAAAGCCAAGTCGCAGAAAAATTATAGTTTGTTACTACCCCATACTGGTCTTCCAGCGGTTTTAAGCTGTTATCCAACCACAAATTTCTCCCCCTTACCGGATTGATAAGGGTTAAATAACGGTTCTGGCAATCGATTTTTTCCTGAGCGAAAACCTTTACCGGACCCACTTTTTCTCTTGTCATGCCTTAGTATAAAGGATATAATCATCCCATGTTAAAAAATAGTTCTGGGCTAAATAAGGCTCTTAAACTAGCCATTACTCTTTCCTTTGTATTCTTAATTGTGCCCCAAAAAGCCCATGCCTACCTCGACCCCGGTACGGGCAGTTACTTAATCCAAATTATTATTGCCTCTGTTGCTGGCGCCGGATACTTTCTTAAGATAAATTGGGGGAAGATCAAAGACATCTTTTCGAAAAAGAGTAGGAAAAAAACGGAAAATGAAAAAGAGGACGAATAGCACCGAGGGCTCATCTTTTCGGGACCCAAGCGGATTTATCTTTTTTGTTAAAAACACTCTTTACCGCCAAATTAATAAAAGCACTCAACAAGATTTTGATTTTTTAATTAACTCCGGTCTTTACCAAAAACTGATTAAAAAGAAATTGCTTGTTTCCCATCAACAATCACCAAATAAACTGGCGATAACCAAAAAAGCTTACAAAATAATTAAGCCCCAAATTATTCCCTTTCTTTCCTACCCTTATGAGTGGTCCTTTAGTCAACTTAAAGATGCCGCTCTTTTAACACTTAAAATTCAAGAAATTGCCCTAGAGCACAATATGAACTTAAAAGACGCCAGTGCTTACAATGTTCAGTTTATTGGTTGTCAGCCAATATTTATCGACACCTTGTCTTTTGAAAAATACAAACAGGGCCAACCTTGGATCGCCTACAGGCAATTTTGCCAGCACTTTTTGGCTCCCCTTGCTCTAATGGCAAAAAGCGAACTGCGACTTAACTTACTCCTTCGTAATTTTATTGACGGAATCCCTTTAGACCTAGCAAGCAAGCTATTGCCTTCCGTAACTAAAGTAAACTTCTCTCTGCTGGCGCATATTCACTTACACGCTTTAAACCAAAAAAGACTGAGCGATACAAGAATTGACAAGAAAAAATTCAAAATGACAAAGTTTCAAATGATTTCTTTTATTAACAATCTTCAATCCACAATCAAGAGCTTAAAAATAAAAAAAGAGCAAACCGAATGGGGAAAATACTACACTTTTACCAATTACTCAGACCAAGCTTTTAAGGAAAAGAAATTTCTGCTTCAACAATATCTTCAAAAAATAAAACCAAAATCGGTTCTTGATCTTGGGGCCAATACCGGTGTGTTTTCCCAGATTGCTTCTCAGAGCGGCGCTTATACCATTGCCTGTGATCTTGATCCTCTGGCAATAGAAAAAGCTTACTTAGATAGCAAAAAAAATAAAGATAAGTTACTTTTACCAATCATAATTGACCTGACTAATCCCAGCCCTGCCTTGGGCTGGGCAAACAGGGAGCGCAAATCCTTTAATCAAAGAATAAGCGTAGATTGCGTTGTCGCTTTTGCTCTTATCCACCATCTGGCTATCTCTAACAACCTCCCGCTTGATTTAATTGCTAAGTATTTCTCCGATCTTGGCAACTGGTTAATTATTGAATTTGTTCCCAAAAAAGATTCAAAAGTTCAGATTCTTCTTCAAAATCGGGAAGATATTTTCAGCGGATATTCAAAGGTTGGTTTTGAAAAAGCTTTTCTGAAGTATTATCAAATTATTAGCAGCAAAGGCATTAAAGAATCTAAAAGAGAAATCTATTTAATGAAAAGGAAATGATTAAGAAAAAGACATCTTTCAAAATAAAGTCCCTAGGTTTTTTGATCCCTCCCGTTTTAATGACCGTCTTTCCGATCTTGTCTTTTTATCTAACCAATATTAGTGAGCTTTCTTTAAATTTTGTCACCAAGCCCTTGCTCTACTCAGTTATTACAGCCATTGTTGGAACCTTGCTTCTTCTTGTTTTAACAAAAAGCAAAAACAAAGCCTCTTTGATCACCTCTCTGTTTCTGTTCATCTTTTTTTCCTACGGCCATTTAAGCACATCACTTAACGACAAGCTTTTTATTCAATTGCCAAAAAATATTATTCTTGGGCC
>CBDUUX010000006.1:0-17377 GCA_965370515.1 uncultured bacterium | reverse complement strand
AAAGCATTTTTTACCACCTGCGGGGTAATGGTGGAGCCGCCCTGAAGCTTCTTTTTAAAAACAATATTGTAAGCGGCCCGAAAAATTCCTTTTAAATCAAAACCAAAGTGGCGATAAAAGTTTTTGTCTTCAATGCTCAGGGTCGCCTGAACTAAATGCTCAGGCACTTCTTCTAGTTTCACCGGCACCCGATTTTTCTCACTGTAAATTTCGTAAAGCAAATTTCCGTGGCGATCATAAATTAAAGTTGAAGCGGGATAGGGAAAAGTGCTTAAGCGCTTGGGTGAAGGGAGGGAGGTAATTACTAAAACCACGCCCGCCAAAACCAACCCTAAAAAAGAAAAAAGAATTATCTTTTTCCATTTCTTAGGAATTGCCTTGAATTTCTTTTTAAACCATAAAAAAGGCCTTCTTAAAAAAGCAAAGAGTTCTTTAATTCTTAATCCTTTAACTTTCAATTTCATCTTCCTATTATACACTGCACAAGCTACTCCTCGGGGTAAAAAGATTTTTAGAATTCAGACATTAGAATTTTAGTTATTAGGTATAATCATTTCTGAGGTATGACATCTAGTGACAATGCCTCATTTCGCCATTCGTGTAAAAAACCTTCTAGTTCATGCCTAGTAAAACAATCATTTTCAATTCCCAATTGATCCCTCAATAAAACAAATCTACTCATAGTCTCGTCATACCACAATCTACCATCGTCCATAATTTCTTTAGCCCTTTCTTTATCTGTTAGAAAATGCCCGACTCCTCCTGTCCAGCTTCTAGAGGCATCATCTTTAGCCAAATTGCCTAATCCTTGAAAGCCAACTTCTATCCACAAGATAACACACATCGCCTTTTCACTTACTTTTCTATACCATTCTTGCTGATCAGCTTCTTCTGGATATTTTTCAAAAAGGGAACAAATTCCATTTATGAAAAAAAAAGCAGAATCTACTCTTAGGTAGGGAAATATTGACACTCCGCCGTTTACGCTTGGAGAACTTAAAAAATGTTTCCATACTTTCTCGGGACTTAAATATTCTCCAATTCTTCTAATAACCGGCAACAACTTAGGGCGAAACTCAACTTCCAAAAAAGTGTTATCAGGACAATAGCGATCAAATTCTCCAGACATGTCTTCCATTTTACCAAAAATTCCACCCCTAAGGCGCTAAAAAGAATTTTGCTTGTTTTTGGGCGAAAACATTGTAGGCAAATTACCAATGAGTTTCAACAATATCTTCATCCGCTATTCTTTTAACTTTTTTATCATTATCGCGCTCGTATTTTTCCAAAAGACTCTTCCATTTTTCCGAATAATGAGGAAAAACCTCAAAATCAATGATCTTTAATCCCGTAAAATCCTTAATATCAACCGTGTTTTCGTCGTAACCAGGAATATTGCAAACTCTTATTGTGGGTGACAAAACTATTGCTCCTGCACTAAAACCAGCTAAAATAAAATTATCTTTTTTAACAAACTCCTTAACTGCTTTATCTAATCCGGATCGGCGAAGATTTCGCAAAAGAGTAAAGGTGTTTCCGCCGGTAATTACCAATATATTTGAAGATAATATTTTTTTAATTTCCCATTTTGCCTCACTTCCTGTTTTATAATTATCAATCAAATTAAACTTTGTATTATGATTTTTGGCAAACTGTTTCCATTGTTTTAAATAATTCTTTTTAAGAACTGCTTCGTCACTGGGCATATAAGATAAAACCTTACTTGGCATTTCCGCTGGAAATATTAACTCGAGAAGCTTATTTAAATTTTTTCCGGGTAAAAAAGTAGAAAATAGCACTATCTTCTTCATGCTCTAATTCTACCAAAAATTCTACCTCTAAAGCGCCAGAAAGTTTTTTCACAAATTACTTACGAACTAAAATGCTATAATTAAAAGTGCTTTTTTTAAGGTATTCTAGCCAATAGTTTGGATATAAGAAGTTATATGAAATACATTTTTAATTTTAAGATTTTTCACTCGGCTTTTTATTAAGAAATAAAAACATTTTAGAGGAATAGAACAAAAGGAAACATCCAACAAAGTGCTATAATTTACACAAATGAAAAGGGAATATGTTTGGGTTTGTGACTTTTGCGGGAAAGAATTCTCAACAAAGAAAAAAAGCGACCAACATGAATTAAAATGTCCCAAAAGAAAAGAAAAAGATTTTAAGGTAATAATTAATTTCGGGAAAATTAATCGAAAAAAAATATTTAACTCAACCCTATTGTTTTTAGTTCTTTACTTAATGCTTTTTGGATTAATAAATTCTTATGCAAAAGCAAACAGTCTTCCTCCAAGAAATATTTTAAAACCATCTGAATGGTTGGGAAAGAAAGAAAAAATCGTAGAAGAAAAAAATACCCCCGCTCCCACTCCTAATGAAATTATTAATCCAACCCCAACAATAAAATCACAAGTTAACAATTCTTCAAACCAAAACACTAATAATTCATCCGCTGGACTAATTGATTGTATCGGTCCAAACGGTAAACAATTTAAAACAACCTTAAGTGAATGCGAAAAATTAAATAAAGAGTGGGGGAAACAAACTGATTATATTGTTAATTGTAATATACATGTAGATTGCGGTGGAGGAACACAGGGGCTTGCGAAGAGTGTTTGCGATAATTCTGTATGTTGTGAAATTCCAAAAGGAACCTGGGTATTTTATACATCAAAACAAAAATGTAGCGAAGATCAAAATTCTACTGCCGGGTCATCTAATAGTTCAACCTTTCAACTAAAAACTCCTCAATGTGAAGAAAAGACCTGTCGATCAGAAGGAGGCGAAGATATAAGCACCTACCTTAAACTTATGACACAATATTTAAAAGATTACAATGAGACTGGAATAGACAGTTTTCTTGATACTGGAGTGGAGTATGAAAAAAAATATTACGAAGCTATCGCTAGATATTGCACTCCTTAACTACATAAAAACATTTTAGGGGGATAAAAAGAAATGAAGATATATAAAGTCAAAATGAAATTAATGGCTTGTTTTGACATAAAAGAATTGTGTAACCTGTTACTATGGCCGTTAGAATCTTCACTTCTGAACACGGCATTAGATGCGAAACTAAAAGGTAAAAAAGTCGGCAAAAAAATCTTGCAGAAATCGGCAATACGATTCGAAAAAAACTCAGTAAAATCTAAAGACTATGAATATTGGACAGCAATTTTTTCTTTGTATGAAGATGTTGGCGTAGGTAGTGAAATTTGTTTTTATTTAAAAGACACATTTAATCCCAACAAAAATACGATTATTTCCTATGCTGACTTGGAAAAATTCAAAAAAGATCCACCTGACGTAATTATAAAGAACAAAACAAATGGGTTTTTAGAATTTGAGCTGAAGAGATACAGAGATAAGTTGACTGAAGATAACCTTTTCAACTTTATTGACAAAAAAATATTTAAACATTATGGTACAGCTTTTAATTTTTTCATAATATTGCAAAACAAACCAGGCACTCAAATAGATAATTCAATTTTCAAAAACTTATACAAAAGAATTAAAAATATTTCCCCAGAAAGAGACTTAGGAAGAATTTGCATTACATTTAACGCAAACAATCAACACATAATATTTGCTCACATATATCCCAAACTTTCTGTTTATAAGAAACCGTTTGTAAGTGGCTCGAATCAAATAAAAAGCATGACTATTCAGGTATAGGTCTTTCAAACAATTCACCTCCAATTTCCTCTTTTTTCACTGAATTTAAAGCCAAAGAAGAAATAAAGGAAGAAAAATGCACTTCTTCGTTCCTCATTTCACTCCGATACTCGACCCCGTTGCACTTTCGCCGAATTGATTTAGAAAAAATTTTATCAATTCTCCCCAGGTTATACAACACAGTATGTCCGGCTCATACGGTTGCACCCTTTCGCCCAAATTATGCAGATTTATTGTAAAATTAAGAGAAACTCATTATTTCTTGTTTTCTCATGGATATCAAAAGGGCACAAAAAATCATAAACAGGTACGGAAAGACAATTGAGTTGACTGCCACTTTTATTTTTGGTGCTCCAATTTCGATGCTACCTTATTCAAAAAAACAGATTAAAGAAGCAATTGGCATTGCGCTAAAACACACGAAACAAAACGAAAACATAGATGATCTAATTTATTCCTTTTTAGATTTAGCCAGATTTATTGAAGAGGATAAAGCAATTGATGCTATAAAAGGATGGATTTTAATTAATTCGCCAAAAAAGAAAAAAAATCTTCTCAATAATGATAAATCCAGCAAAGAACATGATGTTTTTTTAAAAGCATCAAGAATAAATGAGGTGATATTAAGAAAACAAGAAATATTATCAAAAGAGTTAAAAGCATTATTAATTAATAAATCCAAATAACTTTAGACATACCGAAACGTTATACGCCATACTACCCAAGGCAAAATTATTTATGAAGACCACAGAGATAAAAGAATATTTTGATGAATTTGTTTTTGGATTTATTTTTCGTGACATAGAGAATTCCATCAAAGCTAAAGCTAATTATGTAGTTGCCCTAGCTCTCCTCACTTACACTGAGTATCTCGGAGGGTTAATCACTGGAGACTTAGGGCTTCAAAACAAATCAAAAACAAATTTTGATACTGCACTAAAATATTTTGAATGGAAAGGGGATAAAAAATATTATTCAAAATTCAAAGTAGAACTTGAAGACAGCAAGTCAACGAAAAAAATGGGCGTGTATGAAATCTTTAGGTGTGGCCTAATTCATGAATATTTCTCAAAAGGGACATGTGTCGTCCACAACAACTCCCAACACCCAGACCACTGTGTCGGCGAAGATGCAGGGGTTGGCTGGATTAATAATCGATTGCGTTTTCACAACAACGCATATTTTAGAGATTTCAAACACGCAGTAAATAAATACTATGCAGAGTTAGTGCAAGGAGTACAAAAAGGTAATGATTTCAGTGCAGCAATCAAAAGAATTTCTAGTCGAAAAGTGAAGAAATCATAAAAATAATTTGCGACTCTTCGCTTCGCTCGGGAACGGCTGCACTTTCGCTCAAACGGTTTAATATTCTACCGTTTTTCGCTCAGGCCTTCTAACACGGTATATACGGGCTTGTTCGTTGCGCTTCGCCAAGCGCGCGCAACCGTACTGACTTCACTAGATCCTTCCCTCGCCTTTCGGCGGGTCAGGATGACGCATTCGGGGTCGGTAATTGTGGCTCCTGGGGTTTTTCGATAGTCAAATCTTTGTTTAGAATTGGTTTAATCGGAGACGATTGCTTTATTATCTGAAGACGGCGTGGGTGACGGTGATTGTTTCACGATTGGCGTTGGCGAGGGCGATGTTGAAGCCGGTGAGGATGTTGGCGACGAAACTACTGGCGTTACCGGAACTGGTTGTTTTGGTAACGGCTGAGCTGTTGGCACCACCGACGACGGAACCACTGGGGCCGTTGGCGGCACTTGCGCTGGCGGGACTACTGCTGGCGCCGACGCTGGTGGCGCTGCCTGTAGTAGTGGCTCTACTGGTTGAACCTGGGGTTGTTTTTTGATTTTTTTGACTTCTTTAGCTTCCTGGGCCTCTTTTAATTTGCGCTCCTCTTCTTTTTGTTTTAAAATTTCTTTTGGATCAGAGGTAATTAATTTATGCTCCTGGGGAGAGGCAATTATTCTAATGGCTACATGGTTCTGCCCCGCAAAGAAAATTCCTTCTCCAATATTTGAGGCAAGAAGATACTGTCTTTCTCCCTGAGAAAGGTAAAAAAGATCCCCTACCTGATCAATAGCGGCAGGATGCTGTTTAAGCAAAATCTGAATGGAAGAGTTTTTCACAATTGCTCCTCCGTATTTAGAGCCCAAAAAATCATCCACATCTTGGGTAACGGTAGTTAAACCCAAATAATATTTTCGCGCTCGTTTGGCAATTCCAAAAAGGAAGCGGGCCGAATCAGGGTAGCGCATTAAATACCAAGCCTCGTCAATTACCAAGACCCTTCTTCTCAGCTCACTTCTTACCTTGTTCCAAATGAAATCCAAAATAATATGCATTGCAATGGGACGCAAAGCGTCTTCTAGATCCCGAGTTCCAAAAACTACTAATTTATTTTTGATATTAATATTAGTTTGGGTATTGAAAAGACCGGCAAAAGCTCCCCTAATAAACTTCTCTAATCGAGCGGCGAGCGAAGCAGCCAACTCTTCTTCCATTCCAATCAACACCTTGTAAAGGTCTTCTATCAAAGGCATTTCTTTTCCTTGCTGAGTTTCCGGATCCATGGTAATTCCCTGGTTTTTGTAAGTAGCAATTAAAGCTCTGTCTAAAATTGCCTCTTCCTGAGGGGACATCTTGCCCATAATAATCCGAAAGAGCGCATACAAGGCAAGGATTTTTCGGGTTAGCTCATTTTCCCCCGTCTCTGTTTTTACCAGCTCTAAATCAAAAGGATTAATTTTGGCAGGAGAGTTAAAACCAAAAGTAATGTATTGACCTCCCAGGGCATGACACAAAGTTTCATATTCATTTTCCGGGTCAATAACAATTACTTCAGTATCAAACATCAAAGAGCGCAGAGTTTCTAACTTAATCATATAACTTTTCCCAGCTCCGCTTTTGGCAAAAACAACCGTGTTGTAGTTCTCCATTTTAAAGCGGTCAAAAACCACTAAAGAACCATTGTGCTGATTAAGCCCATACATTATTCCCCGATCATCCGAAAGCTCAGAAGAAACAAAGGGGAAAGTGGTGGCTAAGGTAGCGGTAGGCATGTTTCTGGTCACATTAAGCTCGTCTTTGCACAAAGGGAGTACAGTTTTAAACCCTTCTTCCATTTCCAAAATGGCCGTTTTAGGAATAATCATTAGCGCTCCTAGCGAAGCTTGTAGTTCTTTACTAATCCGGTCTAGCTCTGCCATTGAATCAGCAGAAGCGGTAATATATAACCCAAACTGGAAAAACTTTTCCACTCCTTTGGCTAACTTTCCTTGAAGATCGAGGGCATCTTCTAACTTTGCTTGAGTAGTAGGATCAACCACTTTGCCTCGCTGAATATCGGTCGAAATTTCTGCTTCCATTCGGGCAATGGTCTTTCGCATCTCGTCCAAAACTCCCCTGCCTTCAACCGGGTAAACATACATTGCAATATCTAACTCTTTATCAAAATTAACCAAGGGCGATAACCAATTGGGAGAAACATAGCGAGGATAATTAACGACATAAAAGGTCCGGTAAAAACGGTTGTTAATCCGCAGGTGATTAAAATCTACCTCTACTGCTGAGGGCGCAATTACATCCTTAATTGTAACTAGACCCGGGGCCATCACTGAGGCCGCCTCCTTTACTTCTCCAACTTTATCTTTAACTCCCTTGATTTTACTCAAAAGATCAAACTTCATCATCTACCTCCTCACCTGCTGTCTTTTTATTTTTATCTCTCATTAAGACTACCGGCACCTCCCCTTCTTTTAAAGGCAAATCATTAGTATTAATTTTTTCTTGATTATAAACGCTGTAGAAAAAAGCTACTAACTGAGGTGTTTTTAGTTGTCGGGCTTTAAGACCCAAGCTTCCCAAGGCGCGAATAATATGGTCCTTTTTGGGCTCCAGGCTAGCCTTGGCCCGATCAATTAAACTTCTTTTCTCCATCGGCAAGCCCTCTTTTTGTTTTGGTTTTAAAAAGGGCAAAAAAGAAGCAAAAGGAAGCACACTTTTAACTGCGCTTACCCCCAACTCTAAACTAGAAAAGGGAATCGCCACATAAAAAGATTTAGTAAGAACATTGTTTTTTTCCACCATTTGGGAAACAAACTGCCGGTAGTGGGCAATTTGTTTTTTAACTAAAGGGTCAGTTTTTTTCTGTTCCCACTCAAGTAAATGATTTAAGTAAGAAGTAACATCTTTTGAAGCAGAGTGAATAAAAACCTGAAGAGGAAAAGAAAGAGAATTAAGTAGTGAGGCATAAGCATAGATCATCGCTTCCTGCTCCCGCTCAGAAAGAAGGTCGAAATTAACTGAAGAGACTTCGAAAATATAGGCACAAGAGCCATCTTTTAAAATGACCATATTATCAGTAATATCTTCAATCGGAAGATGCTCTTGAGTAGTTCCTTTTAAGGCGTTTTTCTTAACATCCATGGGCAGGTTTCTTTTTCAAGCCAAGGCGCTCTTTTTCGCCTGAATTTGTAATGGTGCAATAATTTTCCCCTCGGCTTGTATTTTGATTATAGCAAAGGAAAAAGGTTCTTTTTCAACCAAAATTAAGTATTGGCCAATAGGTAAGGGGGTGGCAGTTTGAAACTGACCTAAAGAGTTGGTGCGCATTGCCCTAATCGGATTTCCTTCCAAATCCTGAATTTCGACAATCGCCCCCTCCATAGTCTTGCTTTCCGAATCCATTACCAAGCCGTTAATAATGTTGGGAGAGGTAGGAGTAGCGGGAAGAGACATTTTTAAGTACTCCGGAGAAGTAGAAGCAATTTCTCCTTTAGGACTATTCTTTTTAATCATTTGAATAATTTGCTCAGAAGAAAGACCTGCTTGTTTAGTTATTTCAGAAGCGGCAGCAACTGGTTGTTTTTGAACTTCAGGAAAAACCGGCACTATTGCCCCAGTCACTGGCTTTGCTTCTTTGGCAGGAGTTTTTACCGCTGGACTAACAGTCTTGGTTGAAGGCGCAAAAACTTGAACAGGAGCGGGAACAGGCATTGCCTTGTAGGCTGTCCTTCTGGGAGAAAAGGGCTTGTTCCAAATAAAAACTGTGGGCGAATAGGCTGCTTTAAAAAAAGAAAGCAGCCAAAACTCTAAGGGCCTTTCATTAAAAGGGACAAAGGCGGTTCCAATTCCTAATAAAAGTAAGACTAAACTTAGAGGAATTCTTAAAATAGAGGTTAAGCTTGAGCGAAAAACCAAGTAGGCAAATACCAAGCCCATCGCTAGTTTTAAAAACTGCTTTAAAGTCATGCTTCCTACTAACCGAAATTCGTAAGAAGATATTTCCTGTGGTATTGGGTGTTGTTCCATGGTTTAAAGCTAAAGGCTTAAGGCTAAAGGCTTAAAGTTAATATTAATCACACCTAATTCATATTACAACAGTAACTCCCTGCCTTCAAGACGAGCAATCTTGAATTTCTAATTTCTAATAAAATCTTAATGCCTAATGACTAAAATTTTAAGAATTAGTGATTAAGGCTTAGTCATTTGTTAGTTATTGGTCATTAGAGCTTAGTCATTTCAGAATTTTCCTCGGGGGGCTTTTTGAGAGAAGCTTCACCAACCAGGCTGTTTTCCTTTTTTTGTACGGCAGAGCTAGGCGTCTTTGCCAATTACTTTTAAGGCCTTGAGGTAAACATTTTTTACTCCGTTATTTTCTTCGGCTTTGATAATTTTTTTAACTTTAGGAAGCAGAGTAGTTTGAAGCTTAAAATTACCTTTTAAAATTTCCCCTAAGGCAAAGGCCGCGCTCCAGCGCACCACCGTTCCTTTGTCTTTGGTGTTAGTAAGCAGGGAATCTACGGCTTGAGCTGATTTTTCTGGGTACTGAGAAGCAATGTTACCAATTATTCTGGCTGCTTCCCACTTTACCCTGGGAGCTTTGTCAGAGAGTGAACTAATAACTATTTTTAAAAAAGACAGAGCGTATTCTGGGTTTTCTTGGGTAACATGTTCTAGGGCCTCGATACAGGTTCCCCTTTCCGAGTCAGTAGCACTTTCTAAAGACTTTTCTAAATCAGCCAGCAAAGTTTTGTCTTTTTTAATAAGTTTACTCAAATAAAGAAGTAGCTCTTTGGGTTTTTTCTTCCAGCCTCTAATTTCTTCAAGCAAGCGGGTCATTAATCTATTTTAGCACAAAAAACCCATATTTTACTCACCCCGAGGTGGGCTCTGACTCCTCGGGGGTGAATGGGTGAAGAGAAACCCTACTAGCCGTGGTAGAATTCAACCAATGAAAGGCGGGTTTTTAATTATTGATTCGCATGCGGTTTTGCACCGGGCCTACCACGCTATGCCTCCTTTAACTAATAAAAAGGGGGAGCCCATAGGAGCAGTTTATGGCTATTTCTCAGTTTTAATTTCTACCTTAAAAGAAATAAAACCAGAAAAATTAGCCGTTTGTTTTGATTACCCTGCCCCTACCTTTCGGCATGAGCAGTATTTTGCCTACCAAGCCAAAAGACCGCCAATGGAAGATAAGCTGGCTAGTCAAATTAACAAGACTTGGAGCTTGGTCAAAGAAGCCAAAATTGCCCGTTTTAAAAAAAGCGGGTTTGAAGCTGATGATCTAGCTGGAACCTTAGCCAAAAAAAGTCGGGCTGAAAAAGTTTATATTTTAACCGGAGACAAAGATTTAATGCAGCTAGTGGATCAAAAAACAAACCTTTTGCTAATGCAGCGGCAAATGAGCAAGTTCACCATTGTCAATCCTTTGGAAGTTAAAAACATTTTAGGAGTTTTGCCTAATCAAGTAGTTGATTACAAGGGCTTAGCGGGAGACTCTTCTGACAATTATCCAGGGGTTCCGGGAGTTGGTCCTAAAACCACCCTAACTTTGCTTTCTGAGTTTAAAACCTTTAAAAAGGTCTACCAAAACTTAGATAAGCTCCCGGAAAGTTTACAAAAGAAACTTAAAGCAGGAAAAGACGCCGGTGAGCTTTCTTTAAAACTAGCTAAAATTATCAACAAGGTTCCTTTTAAAATTAAACATCAGCAACTAGCCTGGAAAGATGATAAAATAGAAGGACTTAAGGAGATTTTAGGAAAAGAAGGTTTCAAATCCTTGGTTGGAAGAATCGAAAAAAATTTTGGTTTAGAAGAAAAAATAAATTATCAGCAACAACTACTGTGAAACAAAAATCAACCAGAGACGCTTTCGGTGAGGAATTAATTAAACAAGCCAAACGGGATCTAAGAATAGTGGTGGTAAGCGCTGATCTGGCTAGCTCGGTGCGAGTCAGCCTATTTGCCCAAAAATATCCTAACCGCTTTTGTGAACTAGGAGTAGCAGAACAAAATGCCGCCGGGGTCGCCGCCGGCTTGGCTTTAGGTGGCAGAATTCCTTTTTTAGTTACTTACGCTTGTTTTTCCCCCGCTTTAAATTGGGGGCAGATTAGACAAAGTGTTTGTCTCAATAACGCCAATGTTAAAATTGTTGGTTCTCACGGCGGACTAGCGACCGGAGCTGACGGAGCTACCCATCAAGCCCTGGAAGACATTGCTTTAATGCGCGTGATCCCTAATATGAAAATTTTTACTCCTTTAGATTTTAATGAAACTAAAAAAATAGTTAGGAGCATGATTAAAGATGAAGGGCCTTGCTACTTAAGACTAACCAAACCGGAAACAGTAATTTACCCCTCCCACTCTTTTGAAATTGGTCAATCTCAAGTATTAAAAAGAGGAACTCGGGCTACGCTAATTGGCTATGGGCCAATACTAGCCGAAACTATTTCCTATTTTGAAAAAGAGCTGACTGGAATAGAAATTATTAACTGCCCCACTCTTAAGCCCTTAGAAGCTGAAAATATTATTCGCTCAATTGAAAAAACCAGAAAAGTAATTACTTTAGAAGATCACCAGATTACTGGTGGTTTAGGTAGCTTAGTGGCAGAAATAATTGCCGAGAACAAAATAAACGCCAAGCTAACTAGAATTGGAATGAACGATCAATTTGGTGAATCAGCTAGAAACTACAAAGAACTTTGGGAAAAATATCTCTGGGGGCCTTTAAAGGAGACTTTGGGGCAAATTTAAGAAAGACTGGCGATAATTTTTTCAAGCGCGCGATTTTTTCGTTTCCAAAGTTGGGCTAAACCAAACAGCGTTTCTTTTTGATTGATTCCATAAGTAATTTTCCCTAAACTAGTGTGTTGCTTTAAAAAATAAATGAAAAATAAAAAAAAGTTTAGAATATCACTTGTTGTTGCCCTTGTGACTTTACTTTTTTGGAGCTTGTATAGATTATTTTTTAATTTTTCTCTTTTGGTTGACGAGCTTCTTTTTAAACCTTTAATCTGGCTTGTCCCCTGTTTTACAGCAGTGTTTCTTCTGGAAAAAGGCAAAATTGCCTCACTGGGATTTATCTTTCTAATTTTGTGAAACAAGAAGCCTAAACATTTTCTCTTATAAGTGTATTTACGGGCGCAGTCAGCGCTGCTCCCATTTCCGACTCGATTTCCTTTTTGGTGGGGATTTACCGAAAAATCCGAACCTCCCCGAACAATGGTTAAGCTCGGGCCCTTGGCCCTTGCTTTTTTTAGGAAGAAGGCGCGCGATTTTTATTTATCTTCTAATCCCTTTTATTCGCTCCCATTTTTCACGCGGACATTTATTAGCCCAATTCTTCCAATTATCGTTATTTCTATATTGAGAGAATTCATCTTCGTTAACCCAATGTAGTTTATTATCATCAGAAATATGAGCTACAAATTCAATCCCGTTTAAATGATCAATTTCATGTTGAAAAACTCTAGCAGTAAAACCATCGTGTTCTTCTTTGATTAATTGTCCTCTTCTATTGAAGGCTTTTATTTTTATCTTTTTTGGTCTTGAAACAATACCGCAAACTTTATCAGTAGAAAAACATCCTTCAAACCATTCACTTTTTTGTTCAGACCTCCAGATTGTTTCGGGATTAATATAAACTCGAAGATCTCCAACCTCGCCCTTGCCTTTTGCCGCAACATCAACCAGGATAATTCTTTTAGAAATTCCAATCTGGGGGGCGGCTAAACCAACCAACAGAGGCTTTACTCTATCAACTTGTTCCCCATAAGCGACGTTTAACATTTCTTCGATAACTTTTTGAGTTTCTAAAGAAGATATTTTTGAAACATCTATTGCTTTGGCAGTTTTAACAAGAATGGGGTCGTCTGGTTTAACGAATTTTTTCATAATAAATTTTATCACGAAAAAACCCAATCTTGTATTAATTAAAAATCGCTTGCGATCGGGGGCGCGGCCCAGCTCCCGCCCTGCTCCGAATCAATTGTTGAATTTGTGGACGCGCCAGGACTCGAACCTGGGACCTCTGACTTATAAGATCAGCGCTCTCACCGACTGAGCTACGCGTCCCCTTGGCTGATTATATCACTCCCGGGAAGCCAAAACACACCTCGGGAGTGTATGGGCGGTAGCTTGACGAAAGAGTGTTTTTAGGGTATTATTACTCACTTCGATTAGTATTTTAGCACCTTGACAATTTTTTGCATTTTAATTTGAGCACAGATTATCTGCAGCAGGAAGTCAGATATACAAAACAGGTTTGAATTTTATACCCCGTACCATGTGTTTACACTTTGGTACTGGGGTTTTACTGAGAGTTTGATCGTGGCTCAGGATGAATGCTGGCGGTATGCTTTAGGTATGCAAGTCGAGCGATCCCGCTTCGGCGGGGCAGCGGCGGACGAGTGAGTAACACGTACGAATCTACCTTCAAGTCAAGGATAGCCTTAAGAAATTAGGGGTAATCCTGGATAGTTCTCGTTTACGAGTAAAGGGTGTAACTACCCGCTTAAAGAGGAGCGTGCGGCCCATCAGCTTGTTGGTGCGGGTAACGGCCCACCAAGGCGATGACGGGTAGCTGGTCTGAGAGGACGGTCAGCCACGGAGGCACTGAAACACGGGCCTCACTCCTACGGGAGGCAGCAACTAGGAATATTGCGCAATGGACGAAAGTCTGACGCAGCGATACCGCGTGCGGGATGACGGCCTTCGGGTCTTAAACCGCTAAACCCAACTATCGTGGTTGGAGATAAGCGCCGGCTAACTACGTGCCAGCAGCAGCGGTAATACGTAGGGCGCAAGCATTATCCGGATTTACTGGGCGTAAAGGGTCTGTAGGTGGTTTTTTAAGTTCTGCTTCAAAGCCCCCGGCTTAACTGGGGAAAGGGGCAGAATACTAGAAAACTAGAGTCGGGAAGAGGCTACTGGAACTTGTCATGTAGGGGTTAAATCCGTGGAGATGACAAGGAACACCAAAGGCAAAGGCAGGTAGCTAGTACTGTACTGACACTGAGAGACGAAAGCCAGGGGAGCAAACCGGATTAGAGACCCGGGTAGTCCTGGCCGTAAACGATGTCTGCTAGCTTGGTCATTTTTTGATCTGGCGTAAGCTAACGCGTTAAGCAGACCGCCTGGGGAGTACGCTCGCAAGAGTGAAACTCAAACGAATTGGCGGGGAGGCGCACAACCAGTGGAGCATGTGGTTCAATTCGAAACGAAGCGCTGAACCTTACCTAGGTTTGACATCCTATTTATGTTTCTACAGAAATGTAGATTCCAAACGATAGAACAGCTGGTGCATGGTTATCGTCAGCTCGTGACGTGAGTCGTTCGCTTCAGTGCGGTAACGAGCGCAACCCCTGCTTAGTGTTATTCGTGTCACTAAGAACAGCTCTGACTTTTTAGTCAGAGAGGAAGGCGGGGACGACGTTAAATCAGCATGTCGCTTATACCTAGGGCTACACACATCCTACAATGGCTACTACAATGGGTTGCCAAGCCGTAAGGCGGAGCTAATCCCATCAAAAGTAGTCTCAGTTGGGATTGCAGGCTGCAACTCGCCTGCATGAACTTGGAATTGGTAGTAATCGGGAATCAGCAGGTCCCGGTGAATCCGTTCTCGCCTCTTGCACACACTGCCCATCAATTCAGCAAAGTCGGCAACACCCGAACTCCGACGTTACGTCGGAGGAAGGTGGGGTCGGTAATGAGGGATAAGTTGTAACAAGGTAGCCGTTCTGGAAGGAGCGGCTGGATCACCTCCTTTCTAAAGGAAAAAACTTTCTGTTGCAGGTAATTTGTGAACTCAAAAAAAAATAAAACCAAAAAAAATGCCCAGTCAGAAAAAGATCGGCCAATATTACCAACTCGACCCGAAAAAAATCCCCCAGCATATAGCAATCATTATGGACGGAAACCGGCGCTGGGCCAAAAAAAAGGGCTTGACTCCTTCCGAAGGCCACAAAGAAGGGGCTAAAAACTTAATCGGGCTAGTTGATCATTGTGAAAAAATAGGAGTTAAACACTTGACTATTTACGCCCTATCCACCGAAAACTGGAAAAAAAGAGCCAAACAGGAAGTAGAGGGAATTTTTAATCTCCTTATTAAAATCACCAAAGAAAAAAAAGAAGATTACCAAAAAAGAGGAATTAAATTTTTTGTTCTCGGTAACTTCCAAGCTTTTCCTTTGAAAGTTCGCAGAGCAATTCAAGAGATTGTTAATATTGTTAAAAAACATGAGCGGTTTAAGTTTAATGTTGCTCTTAATTATGGCGGTCGGGACGAAATAGTGAGAGCCGTGCAAAATATTGTTAAAGACGGAATAAAGCCTGGGAAAATAAACGAAAAATTGATTGCTAAATATTTATACACCAATGGCCAGCCTGACCCGGATTTGGTTATTCGCACAGGGGGAGAAATTAGGATTTCCAACTTCTTACTCTGGCAACTTTCCTACTCTGAGCTTTATTTTACCGATACTCTTTGGCCAAGCTTTGGACCAAAAAAGCTAGAGGCAGCGATAAAGGAATTTCAAGAGAGAGGTCGGAGATTTGGTAAATAGCTAGACTACTATTTGTAACTAAGGCAAGGAACCCAAAATATCCAATCCAAATATTTGCTCAATTGCCCTAATAATAAACCAAGCTAAAAAGATCACAAAAAAACCAAGAATTCCCATGGTGATCTTACTTTTCCCGCTCGCGATTCCTTCTTGAGAACCTCCCGAAGTCATTATTTCAAATCCCCCCGCAATAATCATAAACATCATAATTATTCCCGCTAGTGGAATGATATATATCCAAAGTTTGGTAAAAATATCGCCCACACTAGAAAATTCAGAGTCAACCGGAGAACCAGGAACGGTAAAATTGTTGGCCAATACTTTCATTTTTTATTTTAAAATTTATTTATGGAGCCACTAATCCGGGCAATTGTAAAAGATTTACTCCGATAAATCTTAACAGAAAAAGCGAAAAAATCATAAAAAGAAGGCCGGAAACAGCGCTGGTAATAAAAGCTTTGCCCTGTTTTACCTTGTCTGGATTTCCTCCTGAAGTAATAATTTGAAAAGCCCCAAAAATCATCAAAAGAAGAGCAATTCCTCCGGCAATCTTCATAAAATTACCAAAAAACCAATTAACAATGGAGCTAGTAGAATTGACAGGAATACAACCCAAAGCAGTATTCACTCCACCATCAGAATCTCCCGACACCGGACAAGAAATATCGGTTGCGAAAACTTGCTTAATTAGCACTAGCCTTATCTTTTAAATACTTAATAATTAAACTGGCAATATCTTTTCCGGTTCTTTTCTCCATTATGTAAAACTCTGGGGCTTGATTAACTTCAATCACCACTGGTTTATTATTCCGCTTATCAATCACTAAATCAATCCCGGCAATTTCTACTCCTAAAACTTGGGCTGCTTTTTCCGCTTCTGCCGCTATCTCTTCCGGTATTTTGTCTAAAACCTCAGATTTCCCAATCGAGCGGTCCAAAACCAGCTTTTGTTCTTTAACCTGGCGCTTAAAACCGGCGACTATTTTGTAGCCTATTAAAAATAG
This sequence comes from uncultured bacterium, assembly GCA_965370515.1. Lineage (GTDB taxonomy): Bacteria > Patescibacteriota > Microgenomatia > UBA12405 > BS750m-G30 > BS750m-G30. Next base: position 834 of record CBDUUX010000006.1, on the reverse strand, counting down.
TCTAAAATCCCCATCATTGGGAATATAATCTTGAACCAAAAAATTCAAGCTAGTTCGGCCTTGTAAGATTTTATTTAGTTGCAAATTATCTTCAATTAAAAAAGTGCCCTTGCCATGCCTGCCCGCAGTTGCCTTTATTATTATTGGTTTATTTTCCACCTCAACTACCTTTCTTAGTTCTTCTCTGTCAGCCACAAAAGTACTTTTGGGATAGCTTACTCCCTCCCTTAAAAGCATCACTGCCTCCGAAGATTTTCGCTTCCGAAATGCCCCACCCAATCTGTTTAAATACTCGTCCACAATTGGGATCTGATGAGCTTTGGCATACTCCAAAAGCAAGGGTAAATGCTCGTTTTTATCTCCAACAGAGCGAAAGTAAAAAAGATTAAATTCAGAGAGTTGTTTATCTTGAAAGTAAATTTCCCACTCCCCTTTTGTTGCTTCCATTTTTAAAGCAGAGTAATGAGCGGGAACCAATTCTACTCCCAGCTCCTTGGCAGTCTTAATTAATCTTTCTCCAGAATCTGTCCAAGCCGTATAGAAAAAGGCAATTTTTGTTTTCATAATATTATTAGATTCATTTTAACACAAGCCTCTCATTTCCGAATGTTAGTGGTCACCGGCTCTGGTTTTACCAGAAATCCCCCCAAGTCTCTTCTCCCAATTAACATCGGCGTATTTAAATGCGCGCGATTGGTAACATTGACTGCTGTTTTAATTTTTCTTCCCTTAAGATAGAAGGTTAGGGCAATTACCGGGCGCTCATGCTTCCTGGCCGAGGCCGAGCGATAATGACGGTAAAAAAGAATGTTTTCCGGACTAAGCAGCCCTAAG
>CBDUUX010000005.1:0-17626 GCA_965370515.1 uncultured bacterium | reverse complement strand
TTTGGGCAAAAAAACCCTTTAGCTTCCTTACTTCTTCAATTCCGATTTTTGGCTCACTAAAGAGAAGAAGATTAGGGTTATTGCTGAGGTCCAAGTATTTTTTACCCAGAAAAGAGGCCACTTTTTCTAAAAAGAAATTTCCAGGTCCAACTACCAATAGCCCCCCTGCTTGAGAAATTGCCTTATTCACATTGACATTTTACCGCACTTGGCCTTAAGATGTAAGAGATGGATAACCTGCCTGTAAATTCAAAAAATAAGCCAAGCGATTTATTAGGGATTTTGGTTGGAAAACAGCTTTTAGATGAAAAACAAGCTGAGGAAGTGCGCCTTCTTCACTTGAGTAGCGGGAAAAAAGAAGAAGAGATAATTAAAGAAAAGGGTTGGCTAGACAGTAAGGTTTTGCTGGAAGCGAAAGCGGAGTTTTGGAAAGTTCCCTACATTGATCTATCTTCCCAGGGTTTTTCTCCTCAAAGTTTTGAGCAAGTTCCCAAAAACTTAGCTGAGCATTACCAGCTTGTTCCTTTTGATATTGATTTGAGTAAAAAAACTTTACTGGTGGCAATGACTAATCCCCTGGATTTGGAAACGATAGAGTTTTTAGAAAAAAAGACAAATTTTAAAGTTATTGCCCATTTGGCCGATTCGGAGCAAGTAAAAGATGCGATTAAACAAGGGTATGCTCAGGAAATCACCCGGGAAGTAACGGAAGCTTTAAAATCTACATCCCAGGATAAAACAACCAAGGTTACCGATTTGGATAACCTGGGGGATGTGATTAAAGAGGCCCCCATTGCTAAGGTGGTGGCAATTATCTTAGAGTTTGCAATGAAGTCTCGGGCTTCAGACGTGCATATTGAACCTAAAGAAGACGAGACTCGGGTTCGCTACCGAATTGACGGTATTTTACAAGAAAAACTAATTCTTCCTAAAAGAATTCATGATGCAGTCATTTCCCGGATTAAAATTCTTTCTGACATGAAAATTGATGAAAAAAGAGTTCCCCAAGATGGCCGCTTTCCTTTCATTGCTGATGGTGCCGAGGTTGATTTACGGGTTTCTACGGCCCCCACTGTTTATGGAGAAAAAGTGGTGATGCGGCTTCTTAAAAAATCCCAAAAAATCCCGGACTTGCCTGAATTGGGTTTGCGCGGCAAGGCCTTGCGGGATTTTAAGGAAGCAGTTTCTCGACCACACGGAATTATTATTGTTTGCGGGCCCACAGGGTCAGGAAAAACAACCACCCTCTATGCCGCTCTTTCTAAAATTAGCACTGCCAAGGTTAACGTGATGACAATTGAAGATCCGGTTGAATACCAAATTGAAGGAGTAAATCAAGTTCAGGTTAATACCCGAGCGGGTCTGACTTTTTCTTCGGCGATGCGCTCATTTTTGCGCCAAGACCCGGATATTATTATGGTGGGAGAAATTCGGGATGAGGAAACAGCTGCCCTGGCAGTTCACGCGGCTCTTACGGGGCATTTGGTGTTTTCTACTTTGCATACTAATGATGCGGCGGGAGTTATTCCCCGCTTGTTGGACATGAAAACGGAATCTTTTTTACTGGTTTCTTCCCTAAATACAATAGCAGCCCAGCGGGTAGTGAGAAAAATTTGTTCAAATTGCAAAGAAGAATATACTCCTCCACCGGAAGTGATCGAAGATATTAAAAAAGTATTGGGCTCATTTTTGGATTCTGCCAAGCAGAATAATATTAAGCTTTATCGAGGCAAGGGCTGTCAGGAATGTGGTAATAGCGGCTATTATGGTCGGATAGGTATTTTTGAAGTTTTTTCCGTTAATGATGAAATTGCGAAGTTGATTTTGCAAAAATCAGCGGCCAGGGATATTCAAAAAGCAGCAATTAAATCAGGAATGATCAGCATTATTCAAGATGGCTATTTAAAGGCGATAGAAGGAATAACCACCCTAGAAGAAATATTACGTGTAGTTAAGAGTTAATTCTTTTTAAAAAAATGGAAAAAAACAAAAAAGAGTATTTAGAAAAATTGCTAGAGCTGACGATTAATAACAAGGCTTCGGACTTGCACCTGGTTAGCGGGTATCAGCCGACCCTTAGGGTTAATGGTGAGCTTTATCCGCTGACCAATGAGCCAGTTTTAGATCAATCCGGGGCAAAAGAACTAATAGGCTCTCTTTTGGGAAAGAAAGAAGAAGCGTTTTTAAAAGAAAAAGAGGTTGACTTTTCTTTTATTTTCTCCCAGGGGCAATTTCGGGTGAATGTTTACTATCAGCAAGGAATCCCGGCAGCCTCTTTGCGGTTTTTAGCAGGAGAAGTAGCCTCTTTAGAAGATTTAGGCCTGCCCCCAATCTTAAAACCAGTAGCTGCTTGGCGTCAAGGATTGATTTTGATAGCTGGTCCAACGGGGCACGGGAAGTCAACTACTGTTGCTTCCCTCGTTCAGGAAGTAAATAAGACTAAGCGCTCTCATATTATTACGATTGAGGATCCTATTGAATACCGCTTTAAGCCAGATAAATCTGTCATTTCCCAGCGAGAAGTAGGAGCAGATACGGCCGATTGGAGCAGGGCTTTGCGCTCTTGCTTGCGTCAAGACCCTGATGTGGTTTTTATTGGAGAGATGCGGGATCTAGAAACTATTCAAGCGGCCCTGACTATTGCGGAAACCGGGCATTTGGTTTTTTCTACTCTACATACTAATTCAGCCGCGGAAACGATAGACCGAATAATTGATGTTTTCCCCGCTGGATCTAGGGACCAGGTTAAGGCTCAGTTAGCAGCAGTGTTAGGTATGGTTATCAACGAAAGATTGGTTCCTACTATTAAGCCAGGTCGAGTTCCGGCAGTAGAAATTCTAACTAATAATCCGGCGATAAAAACAGCCATTAGGGAAGGCAAAACTCATATGATTGACAATATTATTAGAACCTCTTCAGAGTCGGGAATGATGCTTTTGGAAAAATCTCTTGCCCAGCTAGTTAAAGACAATAAAATATCAGTCGAAACTGCCCAAGGGTTTGCTATTCGCAAAGAGGATCTGAATCGTTCTTTCCGCCAATCAGTTAAGGTTTCTCAAAATGAAAAAGTTTAACTTTATCGCTCGGGATCAAAAAGGGAAAAAAGTAGAAGGTGTGGTTGAAGTTAACAATCTTAAAGATGCAGTTGTTCTACTTCGTAAAAAAGATCTGGTGGTTATTGAACTGAAATTGTACAAAAAAACCTGGAGAGAATACAGCGCTTTGGTTCTTCAAAGAATTGGCTTGGCTCAAATTTCCTCTTTAACCAGACAACTATCAACAATGGTTAGCGCGGGATTGTCTTTAGTAGATTCCCTAGACTTACTCAAAAAACAATTTGGAGGAAGAATGAGTTTATTGATTGAAGATATTCAATCGGTAATTGAGGGAGGAGGAGCTCTTTCTGCGGCTTTGTTTAAACATGAAAAAATATTTGGGCCGGTTTATATTGCCTCAGTGAAAGCGGGAGAACAATCTGGGGTTTTAGAAAAAGTTTTGTCCCGTTTGGCGGAAAACCTGGAGAAAAAAAGAGAATTTTCAGGGAGAGTTAAGTCAGCGATGATTTACCCGGTTATTGTGATTTTAGGGATGATAGGAGTGATGTTTGTTGTGATGACTTTTGTAATTCCTAAGATGTTGTCTTTGTATTCAGAATTTGATAGCGAACTGCCCATCAGCACCAAGATTTTAATGGTTATTTCCGGCTTTATGGCTAAATTCTTCTGGCTTTTCCCCATCCTCGGTCTTGCTGCTTTTGTCGCCTACCGCTTACTTTCCCAAAAAAAAGAATTTCGGGAGAAGGTTGACCGCTTTCGTTTTAAAATCCCAATTATGGGAAAGATTAGTAAAACTTTAATTTTGACGGAAACAGCAAGAACCTTGGCGATGTTGGTTAATACGGGAGTTTCTTTAGTCGAAGGTTTGGAAATTGTTGCCCAATCAGCAGGAAATCAAATTTTTGAGAAAATTTTTAATGAAGCTAAAGAAAAGGTGGAAAAAGGCTTTTCTCTTTCCGAGTCTTTAGAGGGAAAAGAGATGATTCCCCCAATTTTTTACCAAATGATTTCTACAGGAGAAGAAACAGGTAAGTTAGACGATATTTTATTCAAGCTTTCTGAGTACTTTCAGCTAGAGGTTGATGAGCTGGTAAAGAACTTGACAACTGCAATAGAACCACTTATTATGATCGTGCTAGGCATTGGGGTTGGCTTTTTGGTTTTTGCCGTGATTATGCCGATTTATAATTTGACCAGTCAATTTTAAAAAAAAGTTGACATTTGAAATATAAGAAAGGGGGTGAATGAAAAAAGTGAAAAGTGAAAAGTTAAAAATTAAAAATTCAGGTTTTACCTTGGTTGAACTTTTGATTGTTATTGCTTTGATTGCGGTTTTAGCTGCGGCCTTGGTCGCTACTCTTAATCCGGTTGAGCAAATTAACAAAGCCAGAGACGCTCGTTATAAAAACGATGCCGCTGAGCTTTTGGCAGCCATTGAAAGAAGTTATGCCTCTACTTTAAATTATCCTTGGATGACTGGTGTTTATTGTGGCGCTTCTGCTTGTACTATTAGCGATGCTTGGGCAGGTGACGCTCGAAATGTGGCTGCCGGCCTTTGTGATGCTACCGATAGTTGTGAAAATGATGATTCAGGCTCAACTTATGGAACATTAATAGACTCTGGAGAATTAAAAAGTTCTTTTGGCAAAAAAGAGCAATTTGTGAGCGCTCAGACTACTCCTGAAAATTTAATGCATGTAGTTAAAGAAATCGGTTCAGAAGGAGGAACATATGTTTGCTTTATTCCTAAAGCGGGGACTAATCGAGATCCAGTTACAAATACTGGCTTAAGATTAAAGAATATATATGATGACGGCGCTTATTTAACTACCATAGAAGATTGTGCTAGTCCTGCTCCCACCGGGACTGACTGGGATGTTCTAAATACAGCTTGTTATATTTGTATTCCAGAATAAAACCCAGTAATGGCTAAGGTAATTACTTTTTTAGTAGCCTTGCTGGGTTTGGGGGTCGGCAGTTTTTTGGGAGTCGTTGTGGCGCGTGGTAGGGGTTTGTTTTCCAAAAGGCGCTCCTTTTGTGATTCTTGCGAGCGCGTTTTGGCTTGGTGGGAAAACATTCCCCTGCTTTCTTTTTCCTTTTTAAAAGGCAAGTGCCGCACTTGCCGCTCCCCCATTCCCTCCTGGCTTCCTTTGACTGAGCTAATTACTGGTTTGAGTTTTTTGTTTGCCTACCTTTCCTGGCAAATTATTTTTCCTGTTTTTACTTTTTTTTCTTTAGTAATTCTTTTCTTTTGGTTGATTATTGTCAGTATTTTGGTTCTAGTTTTGGTAATTGATTTGCAAAAAATGATTATTCCCGACTGGAGTGTTCTGGTTCTGGTTGTTTTGACTATTCTTGTTGAACTTTTAACTTTTTCCTCTTTTCCTGCTTTAGGAAATAAAATTTTAGCCGCATTAGTCGCCTCCGGCTTTTTATTGCTTCTTCACTTAATTACCAAGGGCAAAGGAATGGGTTTGGGAGATGTGAAGCTGGCGATATTTATGGGTTTGTTTTTAGGATTAGCAAAAGTGATTTTGGCTTTGTACTTGGCGATCTTGACTGGCGCTTTCTTGGGTGTCATAATGATTGGGTTAAGAAAGGCTAAGTTTAAACAACAAGTGCCATTTGGACCCTTTTTGGTTTTAGGTACTTTTGTTTCTTGGTGGTGGGGAAATAATATTTTACTGATAGTAACTAAATGGTTAGGTTTTTAAACAAAAACAATAAAGAAGCATTCACTCTTGTCGAGCTAGTTATTGTTATTACTATTGTTTCGTTTTTAATTTCCGCCCTGGCCATTGGCTATATTAACCAGTTAAGGAAAGCCCGGGATGCGAAAAGAAAAACTCATCTGCAAAAAATGAGGCTGGCTTTTGAAGATTATTATAATGATTGGGGTTGTTACCCTGATGATGGTGCTGTTTTCGAAGATTGTCGATCGAATGTATTTAGTCCTTGGATAAAAGAGATTTACTGTGATCCTTTGGGCAATAGTGTTTTCTACAAAGTAGTTCCCCAGGAATCAGATTGTCCTGATTGGTATGCAATTTATACCAATATCGAGTATTCTAGGGATCCCCAATTATTAGTTAATGAGTGCTATGGTATTTGCACGGTTGATGGGGAGGACTATAATTTTGTCGTTTATAGTGAGGGTTTGGTTACAGCTGACCTTCCCGGTCTTCCCAGCAGTTATTATGAACCAACCAATACCCCCATTCCCCCACCAGGAGGGCCTACGGCCACTTCCACTCCCACTGGTATTCCTGGAGACCCAACCTCGACTCCAACCATTACTCCGACGCCCACTCAGTTCCAGGGGCCGACCTCAATTCCCTGTGGTCCTGAATGCTACCAGTCTGTTTATAATTCTTTTACTGGAAAATGGGATTGCAATGGTCCAAAATCAGGAGAGGTAAAGGATGGCGGAGATGGTCCTTGTACGGTAAACTGCTATACCGATTCAGACTGCTCCCCCACTTGTCAGATTGCAATTTGCAACGAATAAATAATATAATGAAAGTAGAAGTAAGGAAGAAAAAATGAAAAAAGGATTTACTTTAGTAGAGCTTTTAGTAGTGATGGCTATTTTAGGAATTTTAGCTAGTGTCGCCTTTGGCCAATACCGGACTAGCCAAGAAAAAGCGCGTGATGCTCAGCGCAAGGGAGATTTAAACAGCATTGCCCAAGCTTTGGAGATGTATTACGCTGATAATAAATCCTACCCCTTGGCGAGTAATGGCAAGATTACAATAGAACTAGAAGACTCAACTCTAGAAGAAATTGATTGGGATAGTTCTTTTCAGAAGGATATTAATGGCCAAACCATTGTTTATATGAAGCGCTTGCCAAGAGATCCGGATAGCGCTTCTAGTTACTGCTATGCTCCTACTGCTGATTACACTGGTTATGCTCTCTATTCTATGCTGGAAAATGAGAATAACAATGATTATTGCGCGAGTGGCTATTCTTGCAGCACAATTATTGATTATCGTTATGTTGTTACAAGCACAAATGAAAGGATTGATTGTCCCAGTGACTAGAAAATATAAAAAAGGCTTCACCCTTATTGAGCTTTTAGTGGTTTTGTTTATCATTGGTACCCTAACAGGCCTGCTTCTTCCCAACTTGATGGGAGCTAGGGAAAGGGCGAGAGATTCTCGGCGCAAACAAGATTTGACTGAAATTAAAAGCGCTTTACGTCTTTACTACAATGATACCCAGAGCTATCCTGGTACTGTTCCTTTTGGAACTTCTTGGGGCATCTATATGGCTCTTGTTCCTAATGATTCGAAAACAGGTCAAGATTATGATTATTGTGTTAGTGACGACGGAGAAGGATTTATCTTAGTCGCTAACTTAGAAAATGGAGGGGACTCTGATATAGTCACCTCTGCTTCTCGCTGCCCCACAACCATCTGTGATCCTAACTGTTCAGGTAATTGTTATTTTGTTTGCACTAATTAGTTAAAAATATTAGAATGGATAAATGAAAATTGAAAATTGCAAATTGTCCCGCATTTTGACGGGATCCCGCTTCGCGGGAAAAATTAATCTGGGTTTTACCCTTTTTGAACTTTTAGTAGTCATTTCTATTATTGCCATTATCACGGCCGTAGGAGTTGCTTCTTACTCTTCTGCCCAAAAGAGGGCTCGGGATGCTAGGCGTAAGCAGGACATGCAAGCAATTCAAAAAGCTTTTGAGCAATACTATGCTAGCAATGACAGCGTTTATCCCGATACTCGAGCTAGTGCGAGAGAAATCATGCCCGCCTTTCCTTTAGCTGATCCTAAAAGTGGAGATTTATATGACGGACAGCCCAATGATGAACTTTTAACTACCGGATATTGTATTTGTGCAGAATTAGATATTTTGGAAACAGGCAACTCAGATGATTCTTGTACCTTTGTTTTTGGAGTTGCAAGTGGAGATTTTTATTGCGTTTCCAACCTGCAATGAATAGTAAAAAAAAGTCCAGTTTTAATTTTGTAAGCGATACTTCTAGGGAGGGTTTTTCTTTTATCGAACTTTTAGTTTCGGTAACCATTATTATGGTTATTTCTTCAATTGCGGTAGTTAGTTTTCAATCAGCGAATAAGCGCGCTCGAGATGATCGGCGAAAAGCAGATTTAGAAAAAACTCGGGCCGCTTTGGAAATGTATCGGACAGATTATGATCTTTATCCGGGAGGACTGGGCGTTTTAGTCACTGATGAATATATGAATGCAGTTCCGGACGACCCCAAAGATAGTTTAAATTATGTTTACGACCCCGATACTGCCGATCATTATACCTATGACCTTTATGCTTATATGGAGACAGGGGGCAATGGTATTTATACCGCTAGTTGCGGTGACGAAACTTGTAATTATAAATTAACTAACCCTTAGGGTGAGCGAAATTCTCAAGCGGGGCTTCACCTTAATCGAGCTTTTGGTGGTTATTGCCATTTCTTTAACGGTAATGAGCACGGCTTTAGTTGGTTACCGGAAATTTAGTGAAAGAAGAGCTTTAACAGATTCTCTAAAAGCAGTTAAAGACCAGCTGCGGTTAATCCGGACTAAAGCGATTCACGGAGAAAAACCGACTTCTGTGGGAATACCACCGGATCTTTGTGTTCAGCTTCTTTACTATGAGGTTGATATTGAGATTGTTGATGGTGGTAATGATAAGCTGGTTTGGACTCCGGTTTGCCAGAAAGGAGATGGGGTTAAAGAAAATGGGGTTCAGGAAGAATATGAAATAGAAACAGGAGATATCGATCCTGATAGCGATGGTTATTGGCCAATTAATATTGCCGCCCTACAAGGAACGGCTAATCAAGAGGCGATTTTAACTATTTCTTATAAGGGAGATGAAGGCTTTGTTACGGTAAATGAATCCGGAAATATTCAATAACAAAAATGGAAATAGAAAACAAGGAGGCAGGGCAAACTATTATTGAGGCCGTCTTTTTAATCGGAATTTCCTTTTTACTTTTGTTGGGACTGGTGACTTCCGCTATTTTTAGTATTAAAGCTTCCCGGTATTCCAAGAATAAAGCAATTGCTACTCGGGTAGCGCGGGGAGAGATTGAGGCGATAAAGGCCGCCAAACAATCAGCTGGTTTTTGGGAGGGGGGAAGTCCGGCAATAAATATCCCCCTTGATTGCTTAGAAATAGTAGTTCCTAGCAATTTTGGCTGTCAGTATATTTATATTAGTCGGGATACTGAGGGGACTAAAATTCAAGCAAGACTGAGGATTATTGCCTGGTGGGATTCAGTTGATCCGCCAACTGATTGGTGGGAACTTGAAGATCAAGCAATTACACGAAAAAGCAACGTTATTTTAACAACTATTATTTCTAATTGGGAGCAATGAGTAGTAAAAAGGGATTTACCTTGGTGGAAACTTTAGTTTCTTTGGGCATCTTGGCAATCTTGTCGGCAGTAATCTTAACAATTATTTTCATTGTTTTTCGCTCTGCGGACAAAATTGAGAAAGTGAAGGAAATAAAACAAAATGGGGAAACAGCAGTTTCGGTAATGACTGACTTCATTCGCCAGGCTGACTCTATTGATTGTGCCGGTTTGCCTGGCAGCCTAGAAGTAGAAGTTAATGGAGGGACGACTGTATTTGAGTGTGATAATGAGAGGATCGCTTCTAATAGCGCCTACCTTACTTCTTCCGAGCTTACTTGTGATAGCAGCTTAGAGTTTGTCTGTGATCTATCTGGAGGAAATACTTCTTTGGTTAGTTTTTCTTTTACTCTCTCTTTGGATAATTACTCCAGTGATTTTAGTGGCAAGGTTTTACTTCTTACTCAATAAGAAAAATAATTTAAAAATGGCATTGATTTTGTTATTTAATCTAGCTATAGTGTAAGGAGGATGAGCGCACAGATTGGTTTGGATATTGGAGTTAGTTCAATCAAGATTGCTTGTTTGGAAAAACATGGCGAGGGTTGGAAATTATTAGGATTGGGAGAAGCCGGTTCTCCTTCGGGAGGCACCCAGCTTCTAAGTGCTGAAACCCGGCTGGCGGAATCAATTAAAAAGTTAGTGGCTGATTTAGGAATTAAAACCCGACTAGCGATTAGTGCTTTGCCCGAGCAGAGCACAACTAGTCGAGTTCTTTCTTTTCCACCTATGAAAGAGAAGGAAATTTATAAGGCCATATTTTACGAGGCGGAAACCTTTGTTCCCCACCCCATTGAGGAAGTTCAGATTGATTATCAGATTTTACAGAAAACATCAGAAAGAATCTTAACTTTTGTGGTGGCTGCCCAGAAAACGATTATTGAAAGGTATGAAAAAATTATTAACGAGGCTGGCTTGGTTCCGGTAGCAATTGAAACCACAGCCATTGCCTTGAGCCGTTGTGTTCCCGACAACATCAATAAGCCAGTAATGATTTTAGATTTGGGAGCGAGAAATTCAACGATGGTGGTAGCTAAAAACAATTCAATTTACTTTACCAGAACCGTTCCCTTTGGCGGAGAAGCTTTTACCCGCTCTTTGAGCGTAGCCTTGGGAATGGATAGTTTTCAAGCAGAAGAGTATAAAAAGGCATATGGTTTTAAAGGAGGAGAATGGGAAGGAAAGATTCACCAAGCCCTTCTGGATGTTTTTGTCCGCTTGGGTGAGGAAATTAAAAAAGGATTTTTGTCTTTTCAAGAAGAGTGGCAAGAGCAAGTTAGTTTTTTAATGGTTGCAGGAGGAGGAGCTTCTTTGCCCGGATTAACTGAGGAGCTGGTAAAGATATTAGGAATTGAGGTTCAAATTAATCAACCTTTGGCAGGGATTGACTTAGAGGGAGCCAAATGGCTAGTTGAAAGTAAAGAAGATTTAGCCCGTTTTGCCCTGAGCATTGGTTTGGCTAAAAGAAATAAATGAAAGAATCAATCAATATAAACTTACTACCAAGTAAGTCTAGGCTTCAGCTTAAACAGATAGAGACGATTCGTCGGGTTAATTTAGTTGTCGGTATTGCTCTGGGAGTTTTTTTGCTTGTGGGAGTAATCGTCTTTAGTCTTGATTTTCTCTCTCAATCCCAGATTAGAAAGAACACCAGAGAGCTAGAAACAGCAAAGCAGCAGTTCATTCAATTTGCCGATCGGATTGATGAGCTCCAAGATTTGCGCTTTCGAACTAAACTAGTTGCCCAAACTTTAGAAAAGCGCTTTCTCTTTGCTCCGGGCTTGGAAAAATTAGAAGAATTACTAGGATCAGAAGCAGTTCTTTCCTCCTTATCAGCGTCCAATGGTTTAATTACGATTAAAGGAGAGCTGCCAAAGCTTAGCTCTTTGAAGGTACTTGAAGAAAAGTTGGTTCAAGAAAAGTATTCAGCGGTAGTTTTAAAGGGCTTGGGAGTTAAAGAGGATGGGTGGGTGAGTTTTTCTCTTGAAATTAGTTTTGAAGATATAAAAGGATAATGAAAGAAATAAAAAAACAGAGTTTTTTAAAGAAATTGCTAATTCCTATTGGAGGAGGTTTTATTTTGGTTATTGTCAGTATCTTTTTGATTCTGCCTAGAGTTAAAAAAGTCAGAAAACAATTCGGACAGAATACCGAATTGATTAATAATCGAAAGGACTTTATCGCCAAAGCCCAGTTAATTTCCTCCCTAGACGAGGAAGACTTAGCTTATAAAGCTCAGCTTTCAACTTTGGCACTACCCAAAGAAAAGGAAATCTCCTTAATCCTTTATGCCCTGGGTGATCCGGTGAGAAATAATGGTTTTTATACCGATCAGCTAGAATTTAATTTAGGGGAAATTACTACTGGGGAAAGACAAGAAACAGAAACTAAAATAAAGGTTAAAAAGCAGCCCGTAGATCAGGTTCCGGTTACCATGCGGGTTTTGGGCTCAGGAAAAAATCTAATTTCTTTAGTAGAAGAAATGGAAAAAGTCTTACCCTTAATTGCAATTAATGAATTAGGGATAACTTACAGCGCCAATGGTCGGGCAACGGTTAGTTTTGATTTTTACCTTTCGGTTTCTAGCCGCCAACCTACTTATGATCCGGAAAAACTAACCCTTAAGGACCTAACCTTATCTGCCCAGGAAGAGGAACTTTTGGCGCAATTAGACGGTTTTCAGAAAGCAGGCTTTTCCAGTACTTTGAGTTTGCCGGAAGAATCAATTGGCACAATTGGCCGGGAAAATCCTTTTTCTTTAACTCAATGAATTTCTACCCGCCAAGAGCCAGGAAGATTTTCTTTGCTTGCCTTTACTCCTACTAATGCCCTGATTGCCTTGATCACCCTTCCTCCCCTGCCCACTACCTGACCAATTTTTTCCTGAGGAACTTTAACGTGAATAGTAGATTGAACCTCATTCTTCTCGACAGTTACTTCACTGTCTTCCCCAGTAATTTGATCAGTAATATACTTAACTAGCTTGTCCATTTACTTTTCTTTTTCAATAAGCTTTCTAACTCCCAAGGTAAGCTGAGCGCCCTTTTTTTGCCACTCGACAATCTTCTTTTGATCAATTTTCATCTCATTAGTATGAGGATTCCAAAAACCCAGAGAATCAACGAATTTGCCATCTCGTTTGCTTTTGGCTTCAGCCACTACTATCCGATAAGTTCTTTGTCCTCTTTTGCCTTTTTGGAATAGTTTTATTTTAAGCATTTTGTTTTTTAACAATTAATGGGTTATTGTAGCCTGCTTTTTATACTGAGTCAATCCTTGGCCGGCCGCCACCTCTTCCGCCTCCTTTTTAGAGCGGCCTGAGCCAGTGGCCAGTTTTCTTTTTCCAACGTATACCCCCACTTCAAAAACCTTGTTGTGTTCTGGACCGGTTTCTTTTAGTACCTGGTAGCGAGGAGTAACTTTTTGTCTTTCCTGAATTTTTTCTTGAAGCAAAGTTTTGGCGTCTTTAATATCCCCCTTTTCCCCTAATCTTTTAAGATCAGTTAAAAAGAACCTGTTTAAAAAATTTTCTGCTCCAGCCAATCCCTGATCAAGAAAAATAGCTCCCAAAACTGCTTCAAGAACATCGGCTAATAAAGAAGGATTATTCCCTCCCCCGGCCTGCTCTTCTCCTTTGCCCAAAAGTAAAGCTTGGTTAATTTCTAACTCCTGACTTTTTAGGGCTAAGTTTTCCGTTCTTACTAAAGCTGCCCGAATGTTGGTCAAAGATCCCTCAGGAAGCTTAGGGAAGAAATGATAAAGGTTTCTAGTGGTCCAAAATTCCAAAATAGCATCTCCTAGAAATTCTAAGCGCTCATTGCTCTCTAATCCCTTTTTCCGATTCTCGTTTACCCAAGAGCGATGAATCAGGGCTTTTTCCAAGTTCCGAATATCTTTAAACTTAACTTTTAGTCTTTTTTCCAGTTGTTTAGCTTTTTCCATTTTTCTCCTTTTTACCAACAAGATCTTTATAAACTGTTCCTAAAACTCCATTAATAAATCCTGGGCTAGTTTCTCCCCCATATTCTTTACCCAGCTCAATTGCTTCGTTGATAATTACTTTAGGGGGAACTTTCGAGCGATAAAGTAATTCCCAGGTAGCAAGTCTCAAAATAGCCAAATCAACCCGGTTTATTCTGTCCAAGGGCCATTTGGGAGCCGATTTAAGAATGGCTTTGTCAATAATTTTTACCTTCCCAATCACTTTTTTTGCCAAGAGATCAACCAGCGGAGCACTTTTTCTTCCTACGACTTTATCAAAAGAATAGGCAAAAAGATATTTAACTGTTTTTTTTCTTTCCTGGTGTCGAGGATCGACTTTTTGACTTTGGGTCATTTTTAGGCTTTCCCCATTTACCACAAACCGGGCAGACTAGATGAGGAGCTTTTTCTTCTCCGCAATGCGGACAAATAGTCAAATCAGGCAGGGATAGTTTTTGACTAGCCCGCCTTCTGCCCTGGCGATGAGTTGAGGGTTTTCTTTTTGGTAATGCTCCCATGAGTGTTATTCTACCGAGTTATGCCCGTGGTTGCAAGCACTAAGAAGCACAATCATTCTCCCTGGGTGGGCCCGCTTCGCCAGGTGCAGTATTGTACCGCTAGATTCTTTTCCCGCCGTTGGCGGGCAGGGTCAGGGCGGGAGTGTTCTGGTTAAAACAACGAGGTTTGGAAATTTTTAGGCACAGGGAGGCCGAGGTGTTTAAAAGCTTTGGGAGTAGCTACTCTCCCCTTTTTCGTTCTTTTCAATAGCCTTTTTTGGATTAGGTAGGGCTCGATTATGTCTTCCAGGGTGGCAGTATCTTCCGAAATAGTTATTGCCAGCGTTCCTGCGCCAACCGGCCCTCCCTGATAATCCAGACATAAAGTTGTTAAAAAGTCGCGATCCATCTTGTTTAGACCAAACTCGTCTATTTCCAAAATTTCTAAAGCCTCTTTTAATATCTCCCGGTTGATTACCCCCTTCCCTTTAATTTGGGCAAAATCCCTCACTCTTTTTAATATTCGGTTGGCTGTTCTGGGAGTTCCCCGCGATCTTTTGGCTAATTTTTTACAGGCGTCGTTTTCAATGGGAATTTTTAAAATATCAGCTGACCTTTTAATGATTTCAGCTAAGTTTTTTTCGTTGTAAAATTCCATTCTAAAAATAACTCCGAACCGATCTCTCATTGGTGAAGAAATTAAACCGGCCCTGGTGGTGGCGGCGGCAATGGTGAATCTGGGCAGTTCCAACCTTACTGTTCGAGCGGAGGGCCCTTTGCCCAAAATAATATCCAGACAAAAATCTTCCATGGCTGGGTAGAGCGCCTCTTCTACCGGTTTATTAAGCCGATGAACCTCGTCAATAAACAAAATATCACCCTCTTTCAAATTCGTTAAAATACTGGCTAAATCTCCGCTTCTTTCCAAAGCGGGGCCAGAGGTTACCCAGATATTAACCCTTAATTCTTTGGCGACTAAATGGGCTAGTGTTGTTTTTCCTAAACCGGGCGGCCCATATAGGAGTAAATGATCCAGGGGCTCATTTCTTCTTTGGGCGGCCTGGACGAAAATTTCTAATTTTTGTTTGATTTTTTCCTGGCCTAAGAATTGAGACATTTTTTTGGGTCGCAATGATTCCTGAAAAGCTTTTTCCTGGTTCTTATCCGGTTTTTGAGTTTTCATTGACTAGTTTTTTAGAGCCAGCCGGATCTTTTTTTCCAAGGGCAGATCCTTCTTAACTCCTTTAACCGCTTTTTTAATTTCTTCTTTGGAAAAACCTAAACCTTTTAAAGCGGCCAATAAATCCTGGTCTTGATCGGCTTCAAACACTAGATCTTTTAAGCCGCCGAGCTTGGATTTTAAATCAATAATAATCCGCTGGCTGCTTTTTTTGCCCAGACCTTTAATTGAAGTAAAAAATTCAACATCCGCCTCTTGAATGGCCCTAATAATACCGTTCGAACCGCGAGAGTAAGAGATAATGTTCATTGCGATTCTGGGGCCGACTCCCGAAACAGAGATTAGATCTATAAATACCTGCTTATCGGCCAGGTTTAGAAAGCCAAACAAACTAATTTCGTTTTCCCGAACATGGGTGTAAACAAAAAATTCTTTTTTATCGTTAACTTGGCAATTTTGCCAAACAAATAAGGGAGTAAATACTTGATAGCCGACCCCTCCAACTTTAACGATTAAACTATCGGTTTCTTTCGATTTAATTTCTCCGGCTAAATATCCAATCATTTTTCCAGTTCCTGTTTATAAAAACAATAAGTAAGGGCGGTGGCAATCGCGTCGGCCGCGTCATCTGGTTTAGGAATTTCTTTTAACCCAAGTAAAGATTTTACCATCATTTGAACTTGTTTTTTTTCTGCCCGGCCATAACCAGTAATGCAGTTTTTTATTTGTAAGGGGGTAAACTCGGTAATTGAAAGGTTGTTTAAAATGGCGCAAATTTTTATCACTCCTTTGGCCTCGCTTACTGTTAAAGCGGTTTTAGCGTTAATGTTAAAAAAAAGTTTTTCTATACAAAGGGCCTGGGGTTGATATTTTTTGATAATTTTTTCCAACTCTTGATAAATTTGCAAGAACCTCTTGTCTTGGGCCGAACTTTTAGCGGTTTTAATACACCCGTAACTAATTAACCTGGGTTTGTTTTCTTTTTTTATTATGCTCCAGCCGGTTAAAGCGATGCCCGGATCAATTCCTAAAACAATCATCCTCTGATTTTAACACAATCTATCCACCTCGGAGGAGTCAGATGTTGCGCTTCGCTCCACTCTGCCACCGCTCGAGGAGGACACGCGCGGCTGCTTGGCGGGTTTTAAGAATTAGATCGAGGTCACTAATATCAGCGATTTTGAATTTAGGAAAACCATGCTGTTTTAGTCCATAGCTTTCGCCTGGCCCCCGCCATTTTAAATCAAGTTCCGCTAATTTTAGCCCCTGGCGAATTTCCGTCAAAGCTTTTAGCCTTTTTATTGCTTTTGGGCCGGCTTTTTGGGTGAATAGAAAACAATAGGACTTTTCTTCTCCTCTGCCCACTCGCCCCCGTAATTGGTGGAGTTGGGCTAGGCCAAAACGGTCAGCTTCTTCAATAATCATTGCTGTTGCCCAAGGCAAATCAAGACCAACTTCAACTACCGGGGTGGCTACCAAAATATCAATTTTCCGTTTTTGCATTTTCTTGAGCAGTTGATCTTTTTTCTTGCCGGGAAGGCGGCCGTGAAGAAGGGCAAGATTTAAGTTAGAAAAAACCTCTTTTTTAAGGTAAGAAAACTCTTCTTTGGCCGCCTTTACAGTAGTTAAGGTTTCTGACGGTTCGATCAGGGGACAGATAATAAAGGCCTGAATCTTTTTTTTCTTAACCTCTTTTTTTAACCAGCCGTAGCATTTTTTTCTTTTAGAGGGAGGAATAACAAAGGTGGAAACAGGCTTTCTTTTAGGTGGCATTTTATTTAAGATCGAAATCTCTATGTCTCCGTATAAAGTTAAGGCAATAGTCCGGGGAATAGGAGTAGCAGTCATGGTTAAATAATGAGGCAGAAAGTTGGAAGAAATTTGCTTAAATAGTTTTTTCCGTTGGGCCACCCCAAATCGGTGTTGTTCGTCAATAATAATTAGTCCTAGGTTTAAAAAAGGCTTTTTTTTGAAAAGCAGGGCATGAGTGCCCAAAATGATTTTAACTTTTTTCTTGGAAGTAATTTTTTTACTGCCGGTGATTAATTCTACGGGGATTTTTAGGGGCGTAAAAAACTTTTTTAAAGTTTGATAGTGTTGAAAAGCCAGAATTTCGGTGGGAACCATAAAAATAACAGAACAACCATTAACTAAACTCGTTAAAGCTGCGATTGCGGCTACAATGGTTTTACCGGAACCCACATCTCCCTGGAACAGGCGATTCATCGGTTGCGGCTTTTTCATATCAGCCAAAATTTCTTTAACTGCTTTTTTTTGGCAACCGGTTAATTTGAAGGGTAATTTATCAACAAATTCTTTAACTTTTTTATTTAACTCGCTTTTTTTAATTTTCCAAACAAATGCTTTTTTTTCTTTTTGTCGAGCCGCTTTTTTTTTGAGAATTTTTAGCTGGTAGAAAAACATTTCTTCAAAAGACAGTCTTTCTTTAGCTTTTTTAGCAGTGATTTTATTCTCCGGAAAATGAATTTTAACCAACGCTTTTTTGCGAGA
>CBDUUX010000004.1:0-18378 GCA_965370515.1 uncultured bacterium | reverse complement strand
AAAGAAAACTTTACTTTTTCCCGAGCCAGAAGGGGGAAAGGAGGTAAAGATGAAGAAGATAAAAAATTAAAACCAACCAATATGCTTAATCCCACCCCTAATAATATTAAAAAAACAATCAAGGTCTTTTTTCTCACCCTAAAGATTTTCTATTAAATCTAATAATTTCTCGCTCCCGTTTTTAATTTCTATTTTTTCTAAACTAGCTAAATACTTTTTTTTGTTTTGGTAAACCTTTTCAATTAATTGCTCTAAAGTTTTTTCATCAAGATCTTCTTGTAAAAGTATTTCCCCTCCCCCCAAAGAAGTAAACCAGGAGGCATTTTTCTTTTGCTCATCTTGGGCGCTTAACCGTAAGGGAATTAAAATTGCCGGTTTCTTTAAATACAAAAGTTCAAAAGTAATATTGGCCCCAGAACGGGAAACAACTAAATCGGCCTTATTCAAAGCCCAGCCCTGCTCGAAACTTTTAAGCAGAGAGACGGGATAATAATCTTCTATTCTTAAATTTTTACTTAAATTATGAAAATCAAATTCTCCCATTTGGTGTAAAACTAGAAACCTCCTTGTTAACTGAGGCAAAATATTAAGCACCACCTTGTTTATTGCTTGCGCCCCTGCTTTTCCCGTAGTAATAAATAAAAGAGGCTTCGCCTTCTTTTTTAAATCATTGTCTAGAGTTTCTAAGTCCCCTGGCTTAGTTTTGTTGCTTAAGGCCAATCGCAAAGGCATCCCCGTATAAACAGCCTTGTTTGCTAAAATCCGATCTTTAAGTTGAGGATAAGCATAGGCCACTTTTTTCACAAAGAACTGATTAATTCTAGTTGCTAATCCTAAAATTAAGGTTTGTTCATGGGCTATACTGGGAATTTGCAAAAACCAACCGGCAATCACTAAGGGAACAGAAACATAACCACCAAAAGAAACAATTAAATTCGGTCTTATTTTAATCAACCAATGCAAGGATTGAAAAAAACCATAGGGAATCTTCAATAAGCTTAAAAAAGCCAAAAGGCTAATTTTTCGGGAAAGTCTTCCCGTTATTAAAGGAATAAACTTTACTCCCTTGATTTGAGAAGCAATTTGATAATCAAAAGAAAAAGCTTTTTCTCCTTCCAGTGCATATTTGCGCCCAAAATAATAAATTTCCCAATCGGGATGCTTTTTTTGAATTACTTCAATTAAGGCCAGCCCGGTAGAGTGACCTCCGCTAATTGCGATTTTCATTGCTTTGACCAAATATTATAAACTATTCCCAAACTAAGCAAGCTCAATACCAAGGATGAGCCTCCATATGAAACCAAAGGAAAAGGGACACCCGTTAAAGGAAGAACGATGGCAACTGCGGAAAGATTAATTAGGCCCTGAATAGCAATCCCGGCAATTACCCCGCAAGTGAAAAGTCTGGCAAAACTATCTTTTGTTTTAATTCCGATTTTAAAACCAGAAAAGATTAAATAGATAAAAGCCCCAATTACTAAGCTAATTCCAATTAAACCAAACTCCTCCCCAACTACCGCTATAATCGAATCGGTAGTGACATGGGGTAAATATTGATACTTTTGGCGCGATTGACCCAATCCCGTTCCGCTAAGTCCGCCTGAGCCCAAGGTTAAAACCAGCTGATAAGAATGGTAAGAGTTGCCTTGGGGGTCATAAAAAGGATCAATCATTCCCATCACCCGAGCCTTGCGGTAGGGAGAGACATAAATCAACAGTAATCCTACTCCCAAAAAAAGAAGAGCGGGAAAAATTATTTTTCTTAAAGAGGCTCCAGACAAAAACCAAAGGACCAAGCCAACCATAGCCATAATTACACCGGTACCAAAATCAGGCTCTAAAACAGTAAGCCCGATGGGTAAAAACAAAACTAAAAAAAACTGAAAGAAATTTAGTTTCTGCTTCGCAAGCAAAGCCGATAGATATAAAATTAAGGAAAACTTAGCCAATTCCGAAGGCTGGAAAACATAACCTCCCAAACTTAACCAGCGCCGAGAACCTCCAATTACCTGGCCAAAACGAGGAAGTAAAACTAAACCCAAGGCAAGCGATGATAAAACAAACAAAGGGAGGGAAATTTTCTGCCAAAAACGGAAGTTTACCTTTGCCCCAAAAGCAAAAAGAATACTCCCTAAAACAGCCCAAGATATTTGTTTTTTCAAAAAGTAAAATTGATCTCCGAAATTTCTTTCTGCTTCAATCAAAGAAACGTCCCCAATTAAAAACAAACCAAAAAGCAAAAATAGGAAGACCATAATAAAAAATGAGCTTCCTTTTTTTTCAGAAGCCATTTTTAAGAGCCCAGTTTCTAACTTCTAAAATCTGGGAATTTACCTCTCCTTTTTTATTAATAATTTCTTTTCTGGTTACTAAGCGGAATGCCTCATCCCCCGGCTTTACAACTTTATTTTTGGGAGCATAAAAAAGGGAAAGGCTTTCTTTGTTCTCAGGAAAAAAGTTTTTGTTTTTAAGGTTTCCTTGCCAAGAATAGCGACCCGAATTTAAAACAGTTCCGGTTTGCCAATTTTGACTACTGGTATTGCGCTGGACTATTTCTCCCCCGAAAAAAGAATGGCTGTTCCTTTCTTTTCCTTCAAGACTTTTTGGCTTTTCTAGAAAAGCCAAAAGATGATGCTCAAGCAAGGAAGTCAACCCCGCCTCTTTTTCTAAAAAGTGGTAAAAACTAGAAGAGGCCGTTAAGCGAGGGTTGCACTCGATTAAATAAAGCTCTCCTTTTTGATCAAGCAAGAAGTCTAGGCCAAAAAAACCCCGATATCCTTGTCCAAACATCGCCTTTCCTAATTCTTTTGTAATTTGTTCGGCTCTCTTACTAACTTCTTTACTTATTCCCTCTTTCCATTCCCGACCACAGGTCGAGAGGGGATTATTGGAAAAAGACTTCAGGCCGGCAATCTGGTAAGCCAGCGGGCTGGCTAAAACCTGGCCACTACCTAAGAGGCAAGCATTATTAATCAAGGTCTGGGCTTGAAGATAGGGGGCAATTTTAACCTTTAATCCCCTTTTTCCTTCTAACTTTTTCCAATCTTCTTCGCTTTTGATCAAGTAACTGCTTTTCCCCGCCCAACCAAAAGAAGTTTGCGCCAAAAAAGGAAGCCCCCATTTTTTTGCTAAAAGAGAAAAAAGCCCTTCTTTTAATTCAACAATTTGGGCTGCCAAAATAGGCAGCTCAAGTTTTTGACAAAGATGATAAAAGTTTATTTTATCTTCCCAAAATTTATTAATCTCGGAAGTATTGGCAATTAACTGCCATCCTCTCTTTTTGATCAACAGGTCAATTTTTAAAGAAGGTTTAAAACAAGCAATGGCCGGTTTAACTAAATGGGTCTGAGAATTAATAAAGTCAATTACCAGAGGGTGGGAGAGCAGGTGCCCGGTATTTTTAGGTAAATCTTTTACTTTCTCCCCAATTTCTCTCTCTAAGCAAAAAACAATTACCCCTTGTTTTTCCAGGTTTTTTAAAAATAAATCATCATAAAGACAAATCAAAAAAAGACTTGACAAAAAGCCCCTTTTAAACAGATCGACTAGTCCTAGGCCATAGTAATAGTCTAAGCCAACCCAAAAGGTTGGTTGAATAATAATTTTTTTAATCACTTAATATTTCCTCCCGGTCAGTAAGCAAATTGCTTTTTCTCCTTTTTTAATTAAGTTTAATTTTTTTGCCTTTTCTACTCCTGCTAAACTCAAGGCTCCCTCATAGGAAGTGGAAACTCCCTGCTTTTCTAACCAAGCCGACCATTTTAAAATATCCTTGTTTTGAACCACTACTCCCCCACCCCGGTATTTTTTAATTAAGCGCAAAATTTCAAACCTTTGGGGAATTACTTTCGCCACCAGAGCATCAACTAATTTTTCTTTTTCTCCCCTGAAATCCTGATCCCAAATCTTTCCCAGCAAAGGATGGCTAGCCGGCTGAACCAGAAAAGGAGCTAAATCTAAGCCCTTTTCTTCCATTCCTTTAACTACTCCCAGCAAAGTAGTCCCACTGCTCACCGGAAAAAAGATGCTTTTGGGAGTTAATCCCCCCTTTTTAACTTGATCAGCGACCTCCTCCCCCAAGCCAAAAAAACCAACTATCGCTTGCGGATCTTTTGACTGGCGCAAGTTTAGAGCACCGGTTTTTTTACAATAGCGGAAACAATCACTTATTGGCTTCTTGCTAATCTTTAAATCTAAAGAATATTTTTGTAACTGAAAAATTTTATTTTTATTAGTCTTAGGGGAAACAAAAACAACTACTCTCAAGTTAAAATAACGAGTCCAATAACCTAGGCTAAGGCCAAAGTTTCCGGAACTACTGGCGGCAACTTCTTGGTACCCTTCTTTTTTCGCCCAAGCCAACTGGGCAACTACGGCCCGGTCTTTAACTGAACCACTGGGATTTAAGTCTTCTCTTTTAAGATAAAAGTTTTCTTTTTCCAGTAAAGGGGTAATGGGCAGTAATTGACTTTTGGTCATCTTAAATCTATTATATCTTAGTGAAAACAAAATGTCTTGATTGTGAAACTAAGATTGAAATTCAAGGAAAAGCGATAGTTGGCGATATTTTAGAGTGTCAAAATTGCGGCACGGAAATGGAAATTGTCAAAAATGACCCTATTCAACTAAGGATTATTGAAGAAGAAAAGTAAACTACATCCCCGCCAGCCACAAACCCGTCAGGGCAAAAATAATTCCCGCTAACCAGGCCCGCATCACTATTTTTGGTTCTTCCCAGCCCTTCTTTTGCAGCCAAAGATGCAAAGGGGCTACCGGAAACAGTCTTTTTTTCCGGTACTTTTTCGAAAGAATTTGTAAAAAACTACTTCCCGCTTCAATAATAAAGGGGGCGCCAATGACCAAGAAAGCAATGATTTTCCCCAAAAGCAACCCTACCACCGCCATCGTTGCTCCAAAAGAAAGAGCCCCTACATCCCCCAGCATAATCCGCGCCGGATAAACATTAAAGTATAGAAAGGCCAATACTCCCCCAATCCAAAGAGCAATAAAAATCGATAAGGGCGTATCGAGCTGATTAAAAGACAAGAACCAGAAAGCAAAAAGAAAGATCATCAGTAAGCCGCAAGAGAGGCCATCCAGTCCATCGGTAATATTAAAAGCATTTGCAAAAAAGACAATAATTAGAGTGGCTAGGGGTAAATACCAAATCCCCAGCCTTAAGACTCCTAAAAAAGGAATATGAATAAAATCAATCTTCAGATTAAAGAAAAGTAAGGAGCTGATAATCAAGCCCAAAAAAATCTGTAAAAGAAATTTATGCTTCATTCTCAGTCCAAAAAAACCTTCTTTTTTAAATCCAAAGAATTTGCGCAAATCATCATAAAAGCCCAAGAAAGCAAAACCAATAAAGGTAAAAAATAAAACATTAAGCTCTTCGGTTAAAACATAAGCCGACTGAATATTTAATCCCATCAGGCGCAAGCTAGGAAACAAAATTAAATAGAGAAAAGAAACAGTAAGGAGAATTAAAATACCCCCGCCAACGGGGGTACCAGCTTTTGCCTTGTGAAACTTATCGAAAATCTTCGCCCTTTTGTTTAGAAAATCTTTTGTTTCCTGATGCCGCCGGCGAAAATTAAATTTATAAAGCAAATCAATGAAAGGAATAATTAAAAAAGCATTAAAGAGAAAAGAGAATAAAAGCAGACCTAAATATAAAACCATGAAAGAGTATAGCAAATAATATAAGGTTTGTTAATTAAACCCTTTTTTTAAAAACTTACACTGATTACAAGGATGATACAAATGACAAGAAATTACCCTGCAGCCTACTTTCTTTCCCTCAAGAATCATCAAGATTCTCTCCATATGCCTCAAAAGCGAACCCTTAAGATAAACTAGATCTTTAGAAGTTAGTTTTAACTTTTTTAACTCATTTGCGGCTTCAACTACATCTTTGGTCCAAGTGAGATTTGTTTTCTTTCCCGTTTCTTTAAGAAATGGCCCAATCCCAATTACAGAATCAAATTTTAACTTTGCTAAAAGTTCTCCTACTTTTTGATGCTCGTTCTTAGCATATTTTCCTAACTCCCCCATTTCTCCCAAAACAATGATCTTCCGCCCTCCTTTAACAATCAAAAGTTTTGCTGCTGTTTCCAAACCAACTTTAACAGAGGCAGGATTAGCTCTGAGCCGATCATTAAGCAGTAAAGATCCACCAGGCCCTTTTTCTAAACTCATCCGCCCGGGCAAAGCCTTAATCGTCTTTCCGGTTTTTTCCAAGTTTTTCCAAGCCAATTTCAAAACCTTAGCCAAGCCAGCCGCCGCCAAGAAAGCAGCCGCGTAACCTTCTCCCCAAAATCTACCTCTAATTTTCACTTCTTCTTTCCTGTTTTTAATTAAAAAGCTCATCCCTTTTCTATCCAACTTAATATTGTCCGCTCTTAAATCAACTTCTTTGCCTTTAGCTGAATACCAGACAACTTTATTAGCCTTTCTTTCTTTAATTATTTCCCTAACCTGCTCATCATCAGCATTAGCCACAATCCAGCCTCCTTTTTTCACTACCGCAGCAACTGCTTTCCCTTTCTCTTTTTTAACTCCGGATAAAGATCCCAAAAGTCCTTTTTCGGAATGAACCGGGGTGATCCCGGTAAAAATTAAAATATCAGGCTTAGCTAGGCTGAGGTGAAAATCCATTTCTTCTAAGTGATCCACTCCCATTTCTAAAACTAAATAGCGGTGAGAGTAGCGCAACTTAAGAATGGTTAAAGGAAGATTATAAATAGTATCTAAATTGAAATCTGTGGCTAATGTGGGAAGGTTTAAACTTAAAAACCGGGTAACTACCTGAGCGGTTGTCGTTTTCCCAAAACTCCCTACTATCCCAATAATCTTTACTTGAGAATTAGCCTGCAACCAAGCTTTAGCTAGTTTTCTTAATAACAAATGGCGATAATTTTTAGGAAAACCCGCTTTATAAAAAGAAAGCTCCTTTTTAAAACCCAACATTGTCTTATTCTACCTCTTTAATTTGCGCTCCTAGCGCCTTTAATTTGGGGGTTACTTTTTCATACCCCCGATAAAGAATTTCAATATTTTCAATCTCGCTTTCTCCTTTAGCGCATAGGGCTGCTATCACTAAAGCCATGCCCGCTCGAATATCAGGAGTTTGAAGCTTTTTTCCTGATAATTGAGTAGGTCCGTAAACCAAAACCCGATGAGGATCACAAATCGTTATTTCTGCCCCCATTACCTTTAAGTAACTGACAAAGAATAGCCGTTTTTCGTACATCCAGTCATGACACAAGGTTACCCCCTTAACCTGAGTGGCCAAAGCAACCAAGGGGCTCATTAAATCAGTAGGAAAGCCGGGCCAAGGCCGAGTTTGAATCTTTTTGTCTCGGGGTGGGGAGTGAAGTTCGCTGGGAAAAATCTTTAAATTATTTCCTTTAAACTGATACTTTACTCCAAACCAGGAAAGATATTTTAACAACATTGATAAATCTTGGGGCCTGATTTCCTCAATCTCTATTTCTCCTTTGGTGGCCGCCGCCGCAATTGCCATTGAACCAACATCAATATAATCTGGCCAAATTCGATGGCTAAATCCCTTTAACTTCTTGTTTCCCTTAATCTTTAAAAGATTACTACCCTCACCTTGAATTTCACAACCCATTTCCTTTAAAACTTCGCATACTTCTTCTACGTGGGGTTCGCAAGCAGCGTCTCTGATAATTGTTGTTCCCCGGCTAATCTTACTAGCTAAGAATAGAGCATTTTCCGTTGCTGTTACCGATGCCTCATCAAGAAAAATATCAGCGGCCCTTAACTGCTTGACCTTAGCCACATAGTTGTCAGCTTGTCCTTGAATATCAGCTCCCAATTGAATAAGAGCGTCAAAATGGGTTCCCACAGCTCTTTTGCCAATTAAACAGCCCCCGGGGTGGACCGTGTTTACCTCTCCCCTTCTGGCTAGCAATGGACCCAAAAGCAAAATCGAGGCCCTTAACTTTCGCACCAAATCTCCTGGTAAAGTGCTACTTTTTAAACCGCTGGCATTAATCACCAATTGACTTGTCCCCAAGCCCTCAACCTTAACCCCTAACTTAACCATAATCTCCCCCATTACTAAAACATCGTTAATAAGAGGAACGTTTTCCAAAATACAATCTTGATCGGTAAGCAAAGCAGCCGCCATCAAGGGTAAAATAGAATTTTTGTTTCCCTGGGGTTTAACTTTTCCTTTTAAGGGAACCCCTCCCTTAATTATTAGTTTAGTCATATTTATATTCTAACTAATTTTAACCCTATTCCTCAACTGTTTAATAATTTCCTTTTTAATTTTCTCTCCGTACAAGCCCCCGGAGGACATAAAAACAATCACATCTCCTTTTTTAATATAAGCCATTACCTCATTAACCAGCTCCTCCTCTAAGGGAAGATATTTAACTTCTTTTTGAGTTTGCTTAATTTTCTCGACAATATCTTTTCCCAAAACCCGATCTTTTTTAGAAATTTCCTTTTTAAAACTAACCCTACTAATAATAACTTTACCAGCTAAATCAAACATTCCTGGGTAATCAACTAGGCTAGCTTTGTAAAGCAAACCTGAATAATGGGGGTCAAAAACAACAATAATTCTTTTTTCTTTAAAATGATCCTTAATTGCCCTTAAAGCCGCCACTACTCTTGGCTTACTTTGGGAAATATCATCGATTAGCACTGCCTCGCCCCATGAACCAAGCATTTCCAGGCGCCTTTTAATCCCTAGAAAGCTTTCTAGTCCTTGCTTTACATATTTTTCATCTACTCCCAAGGATAAGGCCAAAGCGCTCGCCCCCAGCGCATTTTCAATATTGTGTTTTCCCAAAACTTTTAAGTTAACAGAAGCTTTCAAGCCCGTTTTACTAACAATTAAAAAACTACTCCCCTTCTCTTCAAGCTTAATGCCCTCTGCCCACCACTCTACTCCTAGTGCCTTTTGAAGATTGTAAAAAATCTTCTTTCCTTTAAAATCTTTTAAAACCTCATCGGCATTTTCTCCCGACCTATTAGCTAAAATAAACCCGTCTTGAGGTATCAAGGCGACTAACTTTTTGAAGACCCTCCAATAGTCTTTTTCTTTTTGATAAACATCCTGATGTTCCCAACGAGCGGCTGTTAAAACTGTATATTTAGGTTGATAGTAAAGAAACTTAGGCTTTTTTTCCAAATCCGGAGCCAGATACTCGTCTCCTTCAACAATTGACCAGACAGAATCAGTTATTTTTAAAGGATCAGCAAATCCTTTGCTAATTCCTCCGAACATATAACTAGGATCAAGCCCTGCTTTTTCAAAAATCGCTACCAGCATTGCCGTAATGGTTGTTTTGCCATAAGTACCAGCAACTACAATTGATTCCTTTTTGATAAGAAGTTCTTTTAAAGCTTGGGCTTGGGAAATTATTTTTAATCCTAAGCTTCTGGCTTTATTAATTTCTAGATTTTCTCGACTATCAGGGACAAAACTACCAACAGAAATTCCTCCTAAAATCACCAAATCAAGATCCTCGGTTATATTATCTTCCCTAAATCCCCGAGTGTAAGAAATTTTATTCTCATCTAAGTAAGTAGTAATCGGAGGATAAACCTTCTCCTGGTCTGAGCCTGTCACTTCCCAACCATTGTCTTTTAAAGCTTTAGCCAAAGGACCACTTAGCTGGCCAACTATCCCAATAATATGAACTTTTTTCTTCACTACTAAAAAGAAACTCCTCCGCTTTTCAAAATTCCCTTTAGTTTTTCTCCGGACCAAAACTTCTCTAAGTATTCTTCATCGCGAAGCAAGTAATCATCTTTTTCCCGCTGATCTAGATATTTCCATTCCTGAATATTATTTGACCAGGAAAAGCCATTGAAAAATTCAAAACCCGCTAAATTTCTTTTGTAAAAACCAGTTCCCCCATAAGCAGTCCCCAAATAATGATATCTCTTTTCTTTTTTCTCCCCCCAAATAGTTGCCTCAATTAACATCCTCATCCCTAAATCTTTCCCTCCTTTTTCAGGATTATAAAAAAGGTGAGCGGTGTGAATTAGTTTACTGTCCTTAAAAATAACCTGATAACCAACTACTTCATTTCCCTTTTTCCAAACAAAAACTTGATTAAAAAACCCTCCCTTAAAAATATGCTTCAAGCTCTGGGTCGATATTTTCCAGCCTCTTAACTTAGCCCAATCCTTGCATTGCTTTTGAATCTGCGGAGTATAATTAAAGCAAGCTAAATCTTTAACCTCGAAACTTAAGTCCGTTGTTTTTTTAATAATTCGCTTGTTTTCTGAAGACAGAGAAAATTTACTCAAATCGACCCGGCAGCTGCGGGCTAAATAAAATAGATCAGCCTGATTTCTGAAGGGGAGAAAGCCGGAGCGATAAATCTTTTCCAAAAGATCCTTTTCTTCCTTTAAAAGGAAAATCTGGTAGGGGAAGAAATACTTTGAATATTGATGGTTTGCTTCTCCAAAAAATAGTTTCATTATTTTCTTCTTCCTTTTAAAGCGACCCTAACCGCCTCATGCTCAGACCAAGGATACTCAATCTTTCCAAAACACATACTCTTTTCATGGCCCTTACCACAGGTTATCACATAGTCCCCACTATTGGCCAACTTTCTGATCGCTAAATTAATGGCCTCCTGCCGATTAGTTTCGATAAAAAAGCCTTTTTTAGAGTTTAATCGACCGATCCTTACTTTTCTTTTGCTTAACCTTCTCCACCCTTTTTTCCTCGCCCCCTGAGCAATGTCTTTGGCAATCTTAAGCTGATCCTCCGTTCGCGGGTCTTCACTGGTAAAAATCGCATAGTCGGCAAGCGTTGCCGCTATTTCCCCCATCATGGATCTTTTCTGATAATCTCGCAAACCCGCTACTCCAAAAACCACAATTAATTTCTTTGACTTAGGCATTACCTCCCTTAAAGTTTCCAAGGCACTCTTTAAAGCATTGGGGGTGTGGGCAAAATCAACATAAGCTTTTATTTTTTTATAGTTAGGGATAAGCTCCATCCTTCCGGTAACTCCCGGAAAACTTTTTAAAGCCTTAATTATCTTTACCGGTGGGATATCTAAACTTAAACAGACCCCAATGGCAGCCAGGACATTGGCAACATTAAAATCCCCTAAAAGCGGACTTTGAACGGGGTAACTGCCCTGAAACTTGCCCTTTTTAACTTGCAGTAAAAAATTAGTTTTTCCTTTTTTTTGCTTTATCCGGTAAGCAATTAAATCAGCTCCCTTTTTAAGTCCAAAACTAATGAATGGTTTTTTAATCTCTTTTTTAATCTTTTCGAAAGACGGATCTTGGGCATTAAGAACGATGCTCTTGCTCGCCTTTAAAAGCTTAAGCTTAGAGTTTAAATACTGCTGATAATTTTGGTGATAATCTAGGTGTTCATGAGTGACATTAGTTAAAACTCCCACTTCAAAACGAGAGCCCCAAAGCCGAAACTGATCCCAGCCATGAGAGGTTGTTTCTAAAACTACATACTCGCTCTTTGAGCGAACCATTTTCCCCAAAAAACTCTGTAACTTATGAGAAGAGGGAGTAGTCACATGAAAACCGGTAGACACTTCTTCTTGACCAATTTTAGCCAGCACGCTGGTAACCAGGCCCGTTTTAAAACCGGCTTTAGTTAAAAAATGATGAATTAAATAACTGGTAGTAGTTTTTCCATCGGTACCCGTTACCCCGATTAACTTTATCTTTTTGGAAGGATTGCCAAAGCGAAGGACTGCCCAAATGCTTTTGGGCCAATGCCAAAGATAGTTTTTAAATTTTTGAGGAATAAGCTTGCTTAAAAACATTGTTCTATTATACCTAAATCAAGGTCTAATACTCCAATAATTGAATAATTTTCCCGTAATATTAAACCATAAAGGAGCCGCCGTTTCTGAGCCCCAAGGAGAAGACGTTGGTTCTTGCAGGGAAACGAGCATCACAAAGCGGGGATTATCTGCCGGAGCAAAGCCAATAAAAGAGGCGATCGTCTTTTCTTGATCATATTGTCCTCTGATCGGGATTTGGGCTGTACCCGTCTTGCCGGCCACCCTAAAACCTCCTAATTTAGTCCATTTAGCTTCCCCCTCGTCCACTGCCGCTACCAGCATCTCTTTAACCAAATCCGTAGTTTCTGGGGTGAAAACCTGATGGCTCTCGGCTAGCGTTTCTAAATCTCTCTCTTCTTCCTTTATTTCTTTCACTATTCTCGGCTTTACCCAGTTCCCTCCGTTTGCCAAAGAAGCAAAAGCGCTAAGCATTTGAATTGGGGTTAGAGCAATCCCCTGTCCAAAAGAAGCCGTTGCCAAATCAATGGGGTACCAGGCCCTCCCTTCTTTTAGCCTTAAGCTGGCTTCTTCTTCCAAATCAATCCCTGTCTTTTTCCCTAAATTAAGTTTTTCTAAATACTCCTTCATTTTCTCCATCCCCAAACTCTGCCCCGTCCAAACCATCCCCACATTGTCAGAATGAACTAAAATATCTTTTAAGGTACTTTCCGGATAATACACCTCATTCCAGGTTTCAATTGTATAGTCGGTAATCGTTACCGGCCCATCGCAAATAGAGCATTTATCTTCTTCTTTAATTGCTTTTTCTTCTAAAACAGCGGCCACTACTAGGGGTTTAAAGATGGAGCCAGGCTCAAAGTGTTGAGCAACAATCGGATTAGGAAATAACTCTTGGCCAAACTGATAGTAGTAGAAAGGATCGTATTTCGGATAGGCCGCCATCCCGATAATTCCCCCAGAATAGGGATCCATGATTACCGCCCACCCGGAACTAGCCCCATATTTTTCTATTCCCTCCTCTAGCTCTTCTTCTAAAATAAACTGGACTGCCCGATCCAAAAATAAAACCAAGTCTCGCCCTTTTTCTTGATTATTACTTACAAAAACATCCTGAATTTTGTTCCACCAACCCTGCTTTTCCATTACCAAACGACTCTGTCCTTGCAATTGGCGATCATAAAAGCCTTCTAAACCAAAATAACCCTTGCTCTGCCCCGAGCTGTCTCGACCTAAAAACCCCAGTAAATGAGCTGAGGTAGAAGCCTCGGGGTAAAAACGAGCCCAATCTTCTTCCAAAAACAACCCCTTAATCCCCAAAGCTTTAATGTCTTCTACTTCTTCTCCGCTTAAACCCTTTTTAATTAAAACCCAGTCCTGACTTTCATCTTCCAG
Source organism: uncultured bacterium (assembly GCA_965370515.1). GTDB lineage: Bacteria > Patescibacteriota > Microgenomatia > UBA12405 > BS750m-G30 > BS750m-G30. Next base: position 5,203 of record CBDUUX010000004.1, on the reverse strand, counting down.
CCTAACCCTGGCTTTTTCCTGCCAAGTTGATTCTGGCTCAACTTTCTCTTCCATTATTACTGACTCTTCTTTTCCCTGATCTACCTCCGCCTCTTTTTTAAGCTCCAAATAATCAGGAGGAGTTTCGGCAATAATGTGGGCCTCAATTTGGGAAATAAGCTCTGCTTCAAGTGAGGAAAGGGTTGGTTTCCAAGCAAAAAGATCAAAGCGCTGCTCATATAAAACCAAAGGGGCTCAATCGGCAGCATAAATTTCTCCCCGAGGGCTAACTTCATAGGAAACCTTAACTGCCTGTTGAGACTCCGCTTGGGCTAAGCGATCTCCCAAAACTATTTGCCAGTAAAAGAAGCGAGTCCAAATTAAAAGTCCCCAGATGAGAAAAGAAGCAAATAAAACATAAATTCGGCGTGCATGCATATCAATCTATCTTAAACTTTTTTACTCTTTAAGAGCAATTGTCTCGTCCCCGGGCAAAGAAACCACCCGGGTTTGTTTTTCTAAACCCAACTCTACTGCTTGTCTGCGCACGAAAGACAAAGAAGAGTAGAGAGCAATGTCTTTTTCTAAAATTTTAGTTTCTTTTTCCAAAGCGATTCTTTCCTCTTCCAGAAAAGAAAGGGCTAGTTTTTTTTCAGTTAAAGAACAGTATAGTCCTAACCAAACACCCATTTGGGCTACTAAAAGAACAATTATCAGAACCTTGCTTCTTGATCCTAATTTTAATTTCATTTTTTCTTTTCAAAAACCCTTAACACTGCGCTCCGGGAAAGCGGATTAGACAGTACTTCTTTTTTATCCGGAAAAACCGGCTTGGAAGTAATTGCCTTTCCCCGCCTTTCTTCTTCCCAATTTTTAAAGGTGTTTTTTACAATCCGGTCTTCCCCGGAGTGAAAACTAATTACTACTAATCGCCCTTTTGGCTTTAAAACTTGCAAAGCTCCAGCTAGCCCACTTCTTAAATTTTCCGGTTCCCGATTAACCCAAAGCCGGAGGGCCAAAAAGGTTCTGGTAGCAGGGTGGGTTTTGGATTTCCCTTTTCCTTGAAGGAAATATATTTCCTCAACTAACCTTGCTAATCGAGTAGCGGTTAGTCCTCTTTTTCCTCGCTCAGCAATGATGCTTTTGGCAATTTCTTCTGCCAATGGTTCTTGAGCATAAAAGCGCAAAATCTCGGTTAACTGCTCTTGGGAAACTTGCCTCAAAAGATCGTTAGCGCTCATTCCTTTTTTACCCAAGCGCATATCAATCTTTTCTTGATCTTTAAAAGAAAAACCTCTTTTTGCCTGAGAATAGTGGTAAGCGCTTAAGCCCAAATCAAACAAAACCCCATCCAGCAGTCCTAAACCTAGTTTGGCTACGATTACCTCGAGGTGGGCAAAATTCCCTTCCTCAAGCTGCCAAGACCCATTAGGGCAGACTTTACTTAAATGAGTCTTGGCAAACTCCAACATTTGGTTGTCTAGATCTAAGCCAATTAGCCGACCCCCTCTTTTTACAATTTCCGCGCTATGGCCGCCTGCTCCGACAGTAGCGTCTAAATACCAACCTCCCTTTTTAACCCCCAAGAAATCAATGCTTTCTTTTAAAAGAACGGGCTGATGAATAAGCTTATCTTTAGTCATTTATTTATCCCCCAGCCTCTCGGAAATATGCTTAATGTTTTTACTTAAATAGTTCTGGTGATCAGCCCAGCGCTTTTTGTCCCAAATTTCAACATACTTTTGCAAGCCCAAAAAGACTGCTTTCTCCAAAACCTTGGAATATTCTCGCAAATGTGAAGGGAGGACAAACCGACCTTGAGCGTCTAGTTCTACCTCAGCGGCATTACCCAGCAAGAAACGTAAAGTGTCCCGAGTCGCCTCAAACACAAAAGGCTTACTCTCAGTGCCTTCAAGAAGTGTTTTCCATTTTCCTTCAGAAACGACAATTAAACAGCCCTCATAGCCCCGAGTCACCACGAGCTTGTCCCCCATCTGATCCCGAAACTTTTTAGGGAAAGCGACTCGCCCTTTTGGGCTGACCCGAGAAGAGTATTGTCCGATTAACATTTCACCACTTTTCACCACTATTCACCATTTTGATCTAAAAAACACCAGTTGTCAAGAGGCAAAAATGAGACATTCCCGGAATGTGAGAACTTACATTCCGGGAATGTTCTGGGGTTGGTTAAGAAACTCCCCAGAAGTTAGGGCTCGCCTCGATTCGGCGAAGCGGGCCCACCTGGGGGAGTAAATTTGAATTTCGAATTTAGAATTTGTTTACCTGCCCGCAATGCTAGCGCAAACGTTGCAGGCGGGTAATTTAGGGTTTAGAGTTTAGGTTTTTTAGTCCTCAAAAACACCAATATAGGAAGTGCCTTCTTTTTTGAAGGTAAGTTCTTTTTCCAGCTCCCAAACATTATCTTCTTCGTCTAAGAATCTCAAAATAAGCATTGCGGGCTGGTCTATTTCTACTTTTTCAGCAGTAAAATGGCAAGTGTCAGTAGTACAGCTTTCTACTCCGAAAACTAAGCTTTTAGTTAGTTTTTGAGTGTCAGGAATATCTATTGAACCTCCTGAGGAAATTCCCCTTTCGATCATTGAGCCCTGGTAGTCAGAAACATAAATAAACTCATACTCTAAACCGGAAAAAATAGGGTCAATGCCAGTAATTATCAAGGATCCTCTGCTCAAGCTGGAATCTAAAGAAAGTTCAATCTCCGGCTCTTGAGTCTCATCAAAATCAATCATTTGCTCAGGAAGCATCTCTTCTTCCTCAACCCCACCTGGAAGACCAGTAATCTCTTTCTTCTTACCCCTTAATAAAAAAGCTCCTAAAACAATAACAAAAAGCACTCCTCCCCCAATAATTAAAGGGTTTATTTTTTTCTTTTTTGTTTCTGCCATTTTTATATTTCCTTTTTAAGTTTAAACTTTTAGCTTAGATTCCAAAAAAGAATCTAGATCTTCAATCTTTAGCCTTTCTTGCTTAGTTGTATCTCGGTCCCGAATCGTTAAAGTATTGTCTTTTAGGGTTTGAAAGTCAATGGTTAAGCAGAAGGGAGTTCCGATCTCATCTTGGGCAAAATAGCGCTTACCAATGTTTCCCCGATGATCCCAGGCAATTCGGTATTTCTTACTTAAATCCTTAAAAATTCCTTCTGCCTTTTTAACCAACTCCGGCTTGTTAGCAAGCAGCGGAAAAACCGCCGCCTTGTAGGGCGCAACTCGGGGGTCAAGTTTTAACACCACTCGCTTTTTACCTTTAATCTCTTCTTCATGATAAGCGTCCAAAAGTAAAAACAAAAAAGTCCTGTCTACTCCTCCGGAAGTTTCGACAATCCAAGGAATAAATTTTTCCTTTGTTTCCGGATCAGTATAAGTAAAATCTTTTTTAGAGAAAGTGCCGTGCCGCGACAAATCCCAATCTCCCCGCCAATGAATTCCCTCCCATTCTTTCCAGCCAAAAGAAGTTTGGTACTCAATGTCATAAGCTACCTTGGCATAATGAGCCAACTCATCACCAGCGTGCTTTCTAAACCTTAGCTTTTTTTGATCATTAACTAAAGACTTATACCAGTTCATCCGCTCCTCTTTCCAATACTGATACCATTTCTTCATTTCCTTGGGGTTAACAAACCACTCTAGATCCCATTGCTCAAGCTCCTTCACTCGAAACAAAAACTGCTTAGGCGTGATTTCGTTTCGAAAAGCCTTACCGATTTGGATAATTCCGAAAGGAATTTTCGCCCTCATCGTATTTCTCACATTCTCGTAATTAAGATAAATAGTTTGACAAGCTTCTCCCCGCAAATAAGTTTGGCGTTTTTCTCCCTCCACTACTCCTAAACCAACTCCAACCAAAGTGTTAAACTTTCGAGGCTTGGTTAGTTCACCCCCGCATTCAGGGCATTGGTCGGTTTTTAACTCATCGGCTTTAAATCTTTTTTTACACTTTTTACAGTCTACCAATAAATCCGTAAACCCCTTAACATGTCCAGAAGCTTCCCAAACAGTAGGATGAGTAATAATACTTCCATCAATTCCAAAAATGTCTTTGTGAGAAAGCATCCAATCCCACCACAACCTCTTAATGTTATTCTTCATCTCCACTCCCAAAGGGCCAAAATCATAAAAACCTTGAATTCCCCCGTAAATTTCGGAGTTGGGAAAAACAAACCCCCGCCTTTTGGATAAAGAAACAATTTTACCTAATAAATCATTTTTCATTCTTTTAATAATACCAAAAAGCTTAGATAAAACCCAGCTACCCCAATATCTTCCCTACTCCCACCATTTTTCTTTCGCTAATTTCTGTTAAATATTGCCAGAGCTTGGCTTGGGCTGATTTTAAATCTTTTCTTTCCAAAGATTTTTTTATTTCCTCTGGCAAGCCGTAGCCCAAATGCTTTAAAAGATTAACTTCAAAATCAATCATTGCTTCTACTTTAACTTCTCTTTTTAAATCTTCTAGAGTTCTTTCAAAAAGCGCAAAAACTTCTCCATTGTCTTGATCTTCAGGCACTAATTTATTAATCAGCTCAGACATCGTCAAGACTATGCCCAAGGCTACCAAATTGCTTCTAAAGCTTAAAGGAGTGGAGAGAAGCTCCAGATCCCCAAGAGTGTAAAAGTCCCCTGTTTGGTGAATCTGGCCTTTGACTAAGTTCCCAGTTTGCAGACTTCCCTGGCGCTTGCTGGTAATCTTTCTTAATCCCTTGGCTTTAGCTAAAATCTTGCCTTTTTTTTGGGTCAGTAAGTAAAGAAGAGTATCACACTCCCCCACTTCTTTTTGCCCCACCACATACCCCTGAAACGAAAAAGAATGAATCATTTAAAGAGCGACGTCAATGACTACATCCCCATCTACTTCCACTGTCTGCTGCTTTTCGCCGTTAACATAGATTAAGTGCTTGACGGCATCTTTTCCTGGCTGCTTTTGAACCAACAAGGGCAAATTTCCCTTAGCTTCAAAAGGCAGCTTATACTCAATTGTCACCTTACTGATCCCCTTAGGATGAAGGGGGAATTTATTGCCGTAAAAACCTTCCACAACAGCCTTGCCCAGCTCTTCATAAACTTTCGCTTCTTCTTCTGAACCGGTTAGTTTTTCTAACTTAGCTCCTGAGGGCAGGTAAAACCTAAACCAGTTTCGGTATAGGCCATTTAAACAAAGATCGCCCACTTCTAAATTACAATTAGAAGCCTCAGCCGTGTTTTCATAC
>CBDUUX010000003.1:0-22320 GCA_965370515.1 uncultured bacterium | reverse complement strand
TGGGGCTAAGGGCAGAGCTGATGCCGGCCAGAGTTTTGAGCAAATACTTCAAGCTTATTATCACAAAACTTCGGTGAATAAAGATACCGGTGGAACAATTTCCGTTTCCGGTTATGGCGATCTTAATTTTGAAGATTATTATTTGCTGGGAATTGCGGAAATGCCTTCTTCGTGGCATAAGGAGGCCTTGAAAGCTCAGGCAATTGCCGCCAGGAGCTATGCTTATCGGTATAAGTCAGAAGGTAAATCAATTTGCACGACTGAAAGTTGTCAAGTCTTTTCAAAAAGTAAAGCCGACAACCCTCCCCCGGCTTGGAGGGAAGCAGTTTCCGAGACGAGGGGAAAAGTTATCGAAGGTGTGGTTACTTTCTACTCTTCAACTACTGGGGGCTACTTGACCACTTCCGGCTGGGACACTACCGACGGTCAGGGTGGAGAAGGGTTTGCCAGCCGGGCTTGGGAGTCAAAAGCCGGCACACCATGGTTTTATAGCAGCTGGTTTACTCAAACTTATAATTCCAATTCAGCTAAGTGTAATCGTTCCCATCCCTGGTTAAATTCTGAAGAGATGGCCGATATTCTCAATGCCTGGCTGGTTTTAAGCAAACAAGGTAATGATGAGCGAATAATGCCGGTAACAATTAATCAATGCCCGATTGGCGGAATTACGGGCAACCCCTACTCAATGGATGAGTTAAGAAATAAGGCTAATGAGCATGGTGGCGCTTTTACCAGTGTTTCTTCCGTTTCGGTAACTTACAGCAACGATGGTTTTACCAGCTCGCTTAATTTCAACACCAATAAAGGCTCAATTCCTAATGTTCCTGGCTCTGAGTTTAAACAAGCTTTTAACTTACGCGCTCCCGGTCATATCGCTATTCGCAGTCCTCTTTTTAATATTGAAAAAAAATGATCCAAAAACTGGGCAGGTTTTTTTTAACTCTTACCCTGTTAACCCTTCCCTTTCAGCTTGGTAAGCATTTTTGGCCTCCTTTTAGTTATGTTTGGGGTTTGCCTGTTGATTATCTGGCTCCTACTTTATATCTAGGAGATATTTTTTTATTAATTACGGTTTTTATTTTTTTATTTTACTCCTGGGGGGTGGTTAAGTTTTTTAAAAAATATTGGTGGTTGCTGGGATTAATAGTTTTAAATATTGTCTTTGCTTTAAATCCTCAAGTGGCTTTTTTCGGCTGGTTAAAAATTTTAAAAGTAGCTCTTCTTGCTTGGTTAGTGTTTAAAGAAAAAGCTTGGGTTAAAAAGAGTTTGCCCAAGATAATTGCCTTTTGGCTTTTACTGCAAAGTTTCTTAGTTTTGTTTCAGTTTCTAAAGCAGGGTTCAATTGGGGGTTGGACCTACTATTTAGGAGAAAGAAATTTTTCTCTGCTTACTCCCGGGATTGCTAAAATTGTTTTTAATAACCAAATCTTTTTAAGAGCTTATGGTACTTTTTCTCATCCTAATTCTTTAGCTGGTTTTGTTTTGCTCTCTCTTTTCTTACTTTCTTTTGAAAAGAAAAAAAAGATTTTAACTGAAATTACTTATATGGCAGGCTTGATTTGTTTGTTTTTATCTTTTTCCCGAACAGCTTGGCTGGCCGGTTTAATTGTTTTGTTTTTGCCAAAAGCAGTTAGGCAAAAAACGGATAAAAAAATATTCTTTGCTCTACTACTTGGTCTTTTAACGGCCTTAGTTTTTCTTACCTTTCCCAACCCTTTGGCTGTAAAAGAAAGAATTAATTTAGCAAAAGTAAGTTTAAAGGTTTTTCTTGCCTATCCCTTTTTCGGGGTTGGCTGGGATAATTTTTTAGTAAGCTTGCCTGATTTTTGGCCCTTTGCTAAAGAAGCAAAAATTATTTTACAGCCGGTTCATAATCTATTTTTACTAATTCTTTCCCAAACGGGAATAGGAGGACTGCTTTTAACTTTTTGGGGCTTGAAGAAAATAATTAAGAAAAAGAATTTTTCTTGGTGGTTGATTATTTTCCTGACCGGATTAGTAGACCACTATTGGTTAACTTTGAATCAAAACTTGCTTTTACTGGGAGTAGTTTTAGGACTTAGCTTTTAGTCTTTCTTTTTTTCTTTTTCTTTTCCCTCAGTTTTTCCTTTTTCCTCAGTTTTTTCTTCTTTCCCTTTTCCTTTTTCCTCAGTCTTTTCCTCTTCTCCCTTTCCCTTTTCTTCAGCTTTTCCTTCTTCCCCTTTTTCTTGCCCTTCTTCTCCTTCTTCTTCGGCAACAATCACTGGTTTTTCTTCTTCTTTGGTGGGAGGCTCAATTTTAGCTAGAAGTTGTTTTAAGCTAACCTTAGTTTCAATTTTTGTAAGATCCCAACCAGAGGCTTTTAAGGCTTGTTTTAAGGAAATGGCTTCATCTACCTTATCTAAAGAGTCAACATTAACAACTAGCTTTTCTGGTAAATCAGCAGGCAAGGCCTCAACTTCAATTTCATTAAGTAGCTGAACCAAAACTCCCTCACTGCGAGCAACAGCGGGAGCTTCTCCGCTAATTTCAATAGGGATATCAGCATTTACTTTTTGGGTTAAGTCTACTTGGTAAAAATCAAGATGAAGAAGTTGGTCGCTAACGGGGTCAACTTGGGGGTTGGAAAACAAAACCGGGCGAACTTCTTTTTCCCCTTCTACTTTTAAATCCACCAAGCCAGTTTCTCCGGCCTGGGAAAAAACTTTTTTAATTTCCACTAAACTTCCCTGGACAGAGAGAGACTTGACCTTTTTACCGTAAACATTGGCGGGTAAAATTCCCTCAGCTCTTAAAGCTTTAACTTTTCTTCCTAAGACTTTTCTCTTGTTAACGGCCAAAACCGGTCGGTTACTTTTTTTATCTTTACTCATGAGACTTTGGTATTGTAACTAATTTATTATCAAAATGCAATTTAGGGTATAATCTTTTTAAGATGGCCAAGAAGGAAAGAAAGTTTGTTTTTTTAAGCGATTGGGAGCTGGCAGTTTATTTACTAGCTCGGCAAAAAGAACTTGAGAGTAGTGAGCATGCAGGCCTTGCTTTGGACAAAAGGTCTGCAAAAGAAGCGGAAATATCAGGAATTATCAAGAGAATTGAGGCAGATTTTGACTTAGAAAATGTAAAAGGATCCCTTACTTTGAGAATTGATAATTTGATTGGGTATCTTTGTGATGATGGCAATTTCGATCTGGAAGCGGTTAAAGATGAGCTTGAAGTGCGGATTGAAAAAGGAGTAGTAGAGGGCTATTCCCTAGAAGAATTGGAAAAAAGCTTAACCCTTTATGAGGCTGAAGTAAAAGAAATTCGCCAAATAGCTCGTGAGATAGCAAAAAAATCTGTTCTTCCTTCTGACTTTGTGGCTCGGGTATTAAGACAAATTAATATTTGGCAATCCAATAGTCAAATAGAAACCACTGTTGGAGATGGACCAACAATTGCTAGAGCTTACGCTAAGGTAGCGGGAGTTGTGGTTGAGAAAGTATTAACTGAAGCCCAAACTTCAACTAAAATTTCTGAGCAAGTAGGCAAAATTCAAGAAGTAAGTTTTATTAAACAATTACTAGAAGATCCAAAAGTAGAGCTAGAAATAAAAGCAATTAGCAGAGAGATTCCTCTTTTTGCTCAACCAGCTTTTTTAAGAAGCTTAAAGCAGGCTTTACCTTCTTCAGTTGCTCGAGTAGCAATGAAGATAGGAGTAGGTTTGAGTGTAAGAGAAGAAATCCAGAAAGCAGCTTTTAGTTTAGCCAAACAAGGAATTCCTTTAGAGGAAGCTCAGAGAGAAATTGAAAGCTTGATTAGGGTTCAGAGCGTGGTTTTACGAAAAGAAGTTTTAAATACTCCGGCTCTTGTTCAAAAAGAAGCGGGGGCTGCTAGTCCTCCCGCTAAAGCCTTGGATTTGGAAGCAGCGGAAGTAAAAACAGATTTAGGAGGAGAAGAAGTTCAAGAAGAAATTTTACCAGAAGAGATTGGTAAGGGAACTGGGGCTTCAATTGAAGTTCAAGGCGCGACTCTACCAGAAGAGATTTTGAAGACCACAATTTTTGCGCAAGAAAGAATTATTGAAAGCTTGGATTTAGTGGCAGCAAAAATGGTTGCCCAGACAGTAGAGGAACAAATTAAAGATCCCACTGCTAGTTCTAAAACTATTTCCCAAGCTCTTGCCGATAAAGCAGAAACAATTGTTCAAGAAGTGGGTGGGGTAAGCAAAGAATCAGGGCGGGAAGTTCTTGAGAGGATAATAAAAGGGCAAGCCAAAGCTAGCAGTGATTATTTTACTCAATCACTAAAGCAAAGAGTTTCTTTGCAAAAAGTAGCGATCAGTATTCAGAAAAAATATAACTTATCGCCAGAGGAGGCGCAAAGAACGGTAATTTTAGCCAGAGATAAAACTGAGCAGATTATTAATCAAGCTTTTTGGGGAACCAGGGGAGTAGGTGCTCGAGCCTTAAGGGGAGTGGCCTTGGTTTCGGCTAATTTTACGACTGCGGCTGCTCTGCAAGGAATACCCGATAATCCCAGAAAAACTCCTGTTGGTAAAAAAGCGGAGTTTAGAAAAACAATCTCTTTCCTTCTTCGTCAGGCGGGAGTTGCCCCCCATGAGATCCGCCGCTCAATGTCCCGAATAGAGTCTTTTTTGCCGGCCAGCTTACACAAAATTAGATTTGAGGCAAACAGAAACATTGTTTACTCTGCGCTAGAAAAAGCAACCAAAAGATTAGGAATAAAAACCACTTCTTTGCCAGACGGGGAACAGCCGGCCATCTTTTCTTCTCCAGGGGAAAAAGAAGTTGTTTATCAACCCGAGTCCGAAAAAGTTGCTTTGGATAAAGAAGTTTGGCCCGAGGATGGGGCCAATTTCCCATCCTCAAAATTATTAGCGAGTGAAGTAATCCAGGTTTTAGCTGAAGAGGCCGATCCCAACATAAACTTAAAAAATAAGGAGGATATTGGTTGTTTAGCAGTAGTTGTTTATGATCGGGTTAGGCTGGTTGCTCCCCAAACTAATTTTAAGCAAGTAGAGCAGGTGTTGGTAAAAGCTTTAATAACAAGTGAAGAAGCACCAGCGATTCAAAGCGCTCTTTTGAGAATTTCAGCTGATTATCCTTCTGAGGAAATAGAATTTTTGGCAGAGGAAAGAAAAGAATTATATTTAGAACAGCTAGAGGCAACCTTAGGGGAAAAATTAAGTCCTGATGAAGAATTTATCGCAGATTTTTTGTTTGCGGTTCAGACAAAACACACTCCTTCTTTTTATCAGTTACCAGTAAGCAGAGAACAAATCCCCGAGAGAATTTTGGGGATTTTAGAAGAAGGCTCAGGAGAAGAAAAAGCTTTTTATCTTTATGAAGATATTGTAAGGGTAATCAACAGCAATGAAGATTTTACTTCGGAGGACTTTGAAAATGCTTGGCCCCTGGTTGACGATGAGGGAAGGTTGACTTTTCGGGGAGCGCTTAAAGTTGCGCAAGACGGTGAGGCTGACGGGACAGATAGACTTTCCCAGCTTAGTCAGTTGTATGAGAATTTAAGCGAAACCCAAAAGCAAAAATTTGGCTGGTTAAAAAATGTTTTGGATCAGGAAAGCAAAATAGCCCAAATGGTTACCAATAACCCAATTTATAAATTCCGCCAAAAACTTACTGGATTTAAAACTAAGCTTGTAACCTCAGTTGGTGATTGGGCAGTGCGCACCTTTTCCTTTGGTCGTCTTTCAACAGTGTCTGCGCTAAAAACAGTAGCAAGAAACTGGTTTTTACAAACTGGGGTGGGTAAAGTAGCCCAGTCTTTGGCCCTTAAAGCTAGTCAAAAAGTGGCGGAGTTTGTAGCCAAAGAGGGGGTTAAAAAATTACTTTCTTCAGCAGCGGTCAAGGCTATTGCGGGGGGATTGACTGCTGTTTTAGGGGTGAGTACTGGCGGCATTAGCTTGTTGATCCAGGCGGGAGTGATGGCTTTGGGCTGGGTGGCGGGGAAAGTAGCGGGTTTAGGCAAAAAACTCTTGAAGGTCTTGGGGATTGACAGCAGTAAGATTGAAGGGTGGTTCAAGAAAAATATTCCTTTTGTAGATGGTTTGTTGGGTAAGGCGGCCACTGGTGTTGGCGGTTTTGCCGTTGCCGTAGTTGGTGGTTTGTTGGCAGTGCCGGTTATTTCCGGAGCAGTTTTATTAGCTTTGGTTGCCATCCCGATCTTCTTAGCGATATCTCTTTCTTTTCTCGTGAGCATCACTACCGGCTCGGCCCAGCGGATGTCAATGGTTGATGAAAGAGGCGGTTTGTTGCCTGAACAAATAAACCTTTTGGCTCAAGGAGAAGATCCTCAAGGAGATTCTTTGGCGGCCAATATTCAGCGAGCCCTGGCCAGTTGCGACTTAAATGGGGCGATTACGGCTGATGTTTTAAGAGGGGGAGCATCGTGTTTAACTGATCCGGCCCGGGGGGGATTAACTAACAGAAGTGTGAATGCTATGATTGATTCTGCTGATCGTTTTGATTATCTTCAATGCGTTGGTTTTGTTCGGGCTTCTGTTTTTGATCTTCCTCCAATTGGTAACGCTAGTGATTTTGCCCGCCCGCCCGCCAGTTACCCTTGGCAGCCATTGGCCGACCGGAGTCGGGTTCAAGTAGGCCAAATTGTAGTGTGGGATAGGGGTTTGGGCCATATGGGGGTAATTACTAAAGTGGAGAGCGCCGGCCCAGATGGAACTCAAAAATTTCTTTGGGTGACACAGGCTTGGGGAGATGAGGATAATCAAGGCGTGGTAACGACTACAAAAATACTTGTAAATGAACCAGATGTTATTCTAGAATTTGTTGGTGAGGGAGCAGGCGGTGGTGGTGGCGGCTTTAATTAAAAAATGAAAAAAATAATTAGCAGATACTGGGTTTTAATTTTTCTGGCTTTCTTAGCCACTGTCTTACTTTATTTCAAAAGATCATCGGGGGGGTTTCCAGTGATTGTTGCTGTTAATCCTTCTTCGGGTCAACTAGTTAATTCTCCGGAAAAAATTGAAATAGAGTTTCAATCTTTAACTGGCTTTTCAATTAATAACTTTTTTGTTTCCAGCTTACCAGAGGCGCAGTTTGAACTAGAAAAAAGAGAAAATAAATTAGTAATCAAACTAACAGATGATTTATTGTCGGGCGAAAAATATCTTTTAGAGCTTCGCTATTCGAATCAGCCTCTTTATAATTGGTCATATTATTTGGTTCCCCCTTTGCCTACTCCGACTCTTGTTTCGGAAAGAGGAGAGCCGGGAATTAAAGAAAAAATTATTAAACAAACAGCTGAAGATTATCCTTTGATCTTAGAAATTCCCTATGAAACTGATAACTTTTCTTTAGGCTACGTTTCTCCTTTAACCCTAGGAATTCAGGTTAAGAAGGGGAGTAAGGAGGAGGCGGCTAAAGAAATTTACAAGTGGATTGAAAGTAAGGGATTAACACCAAGCAGTCATGAATTTATTTGGTTGGAGTAGGAGTCGCCCTGTATTTAAGTAGCAAATTGGTTTGATAATAGTATATAATTGACCCATGCCGAAAAGGACTTATCAACCAAAAAAATTAAAGCGCAAGCGCAAGCACGGTTTTTTAAAAAGAAAAAACACTAAATCTGGCCTTAATTTGCTAAAAAGAAGAAGAGATAAAAAAAGAAAGCGACTAGCAGTTTAAGTTTTATTCCCGTGGCTCTTCCTAAAAAATACCGCTTAACTAAAAATAAAGATTTTACCAGGGTGAAGCAAAAAGGCACTCTTTATTCTCATTCCTTACTCGGCCTTCTTGTTTTAGAAAATAAAGAACTGGAAAATAAAGAAAATATTTTTCCGCAATTTGGATTCATCATCTCTGCTAAAGTAGCGAAAAAAGCTTCCCCGCGCTTTAAACTAAAAAGACAATTATCGGAAATAGTTTACGAACTAATTCCTCAATTTAAAAGTAATCTTCAAATTGTTTTTCTGCCCAAGAAAGCTTTATTCGTAGAACCTTTTTTAGAAATTAAAAAAGCAGTAAAAGAAGTTTTTGCAAAAGCAAAGGTTTTTCGAAAGTGAAGAAGGTGTTTTTGGGCTTTATTCGTTTTTACCAGACTCATCTTAATTTCAATAGCGTTTTTACCAAAACTTTGTTTTTGACTGATCGGGCTTGTCGGTTTACCCCTACTTGCTCGGCCTATGCTCATCAGGCAATTAAGACCCATGGTATACTAAAGGGTTTATTTTTTAGTTTAAAAAGAATTACTCGCTGCCACCCCTGGTCTCAAGGGGGTTGGGACCCAATAAAAGTTAAAAGTGAAAAGTTAAAAGTGAAAAGTTAAAAATAAGAATGAGTTTATTAAAAGTCTTGCTTTACCAACCAATTATTAGCCTACTAATCCTTTTTTATAATTATTTAGGCAATATGGGCTGGTCGATTGCTCTCTCAATTATTGCCATTAAGTTAGTTTTACTTCCCTTTACCTTGCCCAGTTTGAAAGCAACTTCTAAAATGCAGGAGCTAGCCCCAGCGCTAGCAAAGCTGAAGAAAAAATACGGAAGCAATAAGCAAAAACTAGCTTCTGCCCAAATGGAGCTTTATAAAACTCATAAAATTAATCCGGCCGCTGGTTGTTTACCTCAAATTATTCAGATTGTGATCATTTTTGTTCTTTACCAGGTTTTTCGAGATGTTTTGCTCAACCCTGACCCTGCTCAAGTAATTGAAAAAATTAATAGTGCTGTTTATCCCTTTTTACGCCTACCCGCGGACACAATTCTCTCCTCTAAGTTTTTATACCTTGATCTAACCAAGCCCGACTTGATTAAAATTGCAGGCCGCTCAGTTCCCGGCCCCTTTTTGCTTTTATCAGTAATTTCCCAGTATTTGGCGGCACGATTAATGATGCCCCAGGTGAAAAAGGAAGCGAAAATAGCAAAAAAGACCGAAACTCCTACTGATGACATGGCCTCAATGATGCAAAAACAGTCTCTTTACATTTTTCCTTTCATGACTCTGCTTTTTGGCTTTAATTTTCCCTCCGGTTTAATTATTTCCTGGACCACCCTTTCTCTTACCAGTTTATTACAACAGTGGTGGTTGAAAAAAGGAGTTAAAAAATGAGTAAAGTAAAGGAAGAAAAAACAGTTCAAAAATTAGCCTCTAAGCTGATTTCTCTTTTAGGAGAAAAAGAAGCCAAAGTGACCGTAGAGCTGGGGGAGGAAAAAGAGCTCATTATTAAAATCGCTATCCCGGATTCTGATTCTTTAGTTGGTTATCGGGGAAAAACCCTAGAGTCTTTGCAAATTTTGCTGAAGCTGATGGTTTTTTCAAACCTTGGGGAGTGGCGGCCGGTTTTGGTTAATGTTAATGATTATCGGGAAAAACAAAAAGAACAAATAGTAGATTTAGCCCAAAAAGCAGCAGCCGAAGTAGAGGTAAGCAAGCGGCCTTCTTACTTGCCTCCGATGTCTTCGTATGAGCGAAGATTAATTCATCTAAGCTTGGCCGATCATCCTTTGGTTACTAGTGCTTCCGAAGGAGAAGGGGAAGAGCGGCGCGTGGTGGTTAAGCTTAAAGATAAATGAAAAAACTGCTAATTTACACTGACGGAGCCGCTCGGGGAAATCCGGGCCTGGCAGGAGCAGGGGCAGTAATTAAAGACGAATCGAGAGAAACTATTGCTTCTTTAAAAAAGTTTTTAGGGGAAAGTAAAACTAATAACGAGGCTGAGTATTTAGGAGTGATTTTAGCTTTGGATTGGCTCAGTCAAAATAAAATAGTAGCCGAGGAAATTCAGTTTTTTTTTGATTCCCAACTCGTAACCAACCAACTTTCAGGGGCTTGGAAAATAAAAGCCCAAAACCTAAAGCCTTTAGTTGCCAAAATAAAAGAGAAAATAAGGCTTTTGGATAAGAAAGTAACTTTTCATCACCTTTTCCGGGAAGAAAATAGCTTAGCCGATCTACTTGCTAATCGAGCGATTGATGAAAGAGAAAACGAAAAAAACAGTTTTTAAAAATACTTCTTTTCAATTATTGGGCAGAGGAATAGTTGTTTTTTTGGGCTTAATTACCACCGGTTTACTGACGCGAAAATTAGGCCCTAAGGTTTATGGAGATTTTGTTTTCTTAAATACCTTTTGGCTCTTTTTGGCGACTTTGAGCGACTGGGGCACTCCTTTTGTGGGAGTAAGAGAGCTTAGTAAGCAAAAAGACAAGAAACAAAAAAGCAACATTTTTACCAACCTAGTTTATTTGCGCCTTTTTCTTTTGCTCCTAACTTTAATCTTCGGTTTAATTTTGATTCTCAGCTTGCCCTTATTTTCCCAGCTTCAGCTGATCGCGATCATTTTTTTGCTTGCCTTAGTTTTTACCAGCTTGCAAATTAATTTTACTATTCTTTTTCAATCTTTACTGCGCTTTGATTGGCAGGCTTTAGTTCAAATAGCTAATAGTGGTTTGTTTTTGTTTTTCCTGCTCTTTGTTTTTTTCCTTCCCAACTCTTTCTTGCCCCCAAGTATCGTTGGGGTGGCTTGGGCTTTGGTCTTGGCCCGCTTTTTTTCTTTTTTATTCGCTTTCTTTAAAAGAAAAAAGCTGAAAATTAACTTTCTTTCAAGAGACAAGAAAGTAATTTCTTTTTTATGGAAAGAAGCTTTGCCCACGGGGGGCTTACTTTTTTTATCGACTATTTATGATCGATTGGTAGATAGCTCATTTTTAAAAAGTTTTTGGGGATCTGGCGCAGTTGGAGTTTATGGCTTAAGCTATAAACTTTACGGCAATTTAATTCTGCCCGTTTATTTTTTATCCCGATCTCTTTTTCCTTTTTTTTCCCAAGCGAAGAAAAAAGGAGAATCTCAAGCTGCTTTTAGACTAGGAATTACCTGGTCTTTGCTGGGGGCTTTGCTGGTGGTTGTTTTAGGCTGGGTATTTTCTTCACCGGTGATTGCTTTTTTGGGAGGAGAGCTTTTTTCCGAGTCGGTTATTTTTTTGCGCAGTCTTCTCTTGTCCCTCCCTTTCACTTATCTTAACCATATTTTTGGTTTTCGTTTAATTGCCAAAGGGAAGCAGTTGCTGAGTTTTAAAATTGGCCTGTTTTCTTTGTTTTGGAATTTAGCTTTAAATTGGTGGGCGATTCCCCGCTTTGCTTCTTTAGGGGCGGCTTGGGTGACAGTGAGTACGGAAATTTTAGTTTGCTTCCTTTTTGCGTGGTATACTAAGGCCGATGACTAAAAGCAGTAAAAAAGCAGTAAAAACAAGCTTAAAGAAAAAAAAGTTTTTTACCCCCAGAAGGGCAGCCCAAGGTTTTTTAGGTTTGCTTTTGGCTTTTTATCTTCTTTTGGGACTAGCCAACTCCTCTACCGGTTCTTTGGATAACATTTCTCTTTCTGAGGCTTTAGAAAAGATAAGAAACGGGGAAGTTGAGCGGGCAACGGTGATTGATAGCAAGATTCAACTTACTCTTAAAGAAGAAGAAAAAATTGTTTTTACCGACAAAGAAGCAGGGGTTAGTTTTACCGAGATTTTGCAAGGAGCCAATATTGATCCTTCTCAGGTTGATTTAGTGGTTAATAATCAAGATTGGGCGAAGGTGGCGATGGATGTTTTGTCAATGCTTCTTCCCCTCGCTTTTACCGGTTTTCTTTTTTGGTATATTTTTAAAAAAGCGGGCCAGGCGCAAAACAGTGTTTTCTCTTTTGGCAAGTCTAAGGCGAAGATTTTTATTAAGGGCAAACAAAATACTAAGTTTACCGATGTAGCGGGCTTAAAAGAAGCTAAAGAAGAGTTGGTAGAAATAGTTGATTTTTTGAAAAACCCGGAGAAATACCGCAAAGTGGGGGCCCGCACCCCTAAAGGAGTTTTGCTCGTTGGTCCTTCGGGGGTAGGAAAAACTTTGCTTGCTCGGGCAATGGCCGGAGAAGCCAATGTTCCTTTCTTCTCCATGGCCGGCTCTGAGTTTATGGAAATGTTGGTTGGGGTTGGCGCAAGCAGGTGTCGAGATCTTTTTTCCACCGCCAAAAAAGCCGCCCCTTCAATTATCTTTATTGACGAGCTGGATGCGATTGGCCGCTCTCGTAGTGCGGGAGCAATGCCTGCTCACGATGAGCGGGAACAAACTTTAAACCAAATTTTAGTAGAAATGGATGGTTTTGAGCCCAATGATCAAGTAATAATAATCGCGGCAACAAACAGAGGTGATTTACTGGATTCTGCCCTGCTTCGCCCCGGTCGGTTTGACCGCCGGGTGGTTTTAACCTTACCAGACCTAGAGGAGCGGGAGGCAATTTTAAAATTGCACGCCAAGGGTAAGCCTTTTGTAAATAATTTTTCCTGGACAAAAGTTGCCCGAAGAACGGTTGGTTTTTCGGGAGCGGATTTGGAAAACATGCTTAACGAAGCAGCTATTTTAGTGGCCCGGAAAAACAAAAAAACAATTGGGAACGCCGAGATTGAAGAAGCGGCTTTAAAGGTGAAGTTAGGCCCGGAAAAAAAGAGACTGCAGTCAAAAAAGGATCGGGAAATGACTGCTTATCATGAAGCAGGCCATGCCTTAATTACCTACTATTTACCGGAAATGGATCCGGTGGAGAGAGTATCGATTGTCTCTCGAGGGCTAACCTTAGGATATACTTTAATTCCTCCTCTTCAGGATCGGTACCAGGAAACCAAAACCCACCTCCTTTCTCAGATTAGCGCCTTATTGGGAGGGCGAGTGGCCGAGGAGTTAAAATTCTCAGAGCTAACTACGGGGGCCTCTGCTGACATCCAGGGAGTAACCAGAATTGCCCGGAAAATGGTGATAGAATATGGTATGAGCGATTTAGGCCCGCTAAACTTTGGTCCTAGCTTAGAGACTGGGGAACATTCTTTTCGCTCCTACTTTTCCAAACAGAATATTTCTCCCCAGATGCAAGCCCAAATTGATGATCAGGTAAAAAGAATTGTGGACAAGGCCTACCTCAGGGCGAAGCAAATTATTAAAAAACAAGCGAAGCTTTTAGATAAAGTGGCGGTTCAACTGGTAGCCAAAGAAACTCTTACCGGAGAAGAAATTAAAAGAATAATTGGGAGGAAATAACATGGCCGATATTTACAAAGCGAAAGAAAAAAAGCCGAAAGTGATAAGTAAGAAGAAAGACAATGAGCGCTCGGAAAAACTAAAAGAGGTGCGCAAAGAAGTCTATAATTTAGTTGGTAAAAACAATAATTTTTTCAGTTCCTTTGTCGCCCGCCCCCCCCGTCTTTCTTTTGAAAACCAGATGATTGAGGAAAAAGTAATTTTACTGTTGCGCCGCCACTGGGTTACTAATTTGCGCTGGATTGGTTTGATTATTTTAATGGCCTTTGCTCCGCTTTTTTTGCGCACCCTTCCTCCTTTTGGCTGGCTGCCTTTTCAATTTCGCTTGGTTTTGGTTTTAATGTGGTATCTCTTTGTTTTGGCCTTTGCCTTAGAAGAGTTTTTCTCCTGGTTTTTTTCCGTGAATATTATTACCGATGAGCGGATTGTGGACATTGATTTTATCAGCTTAATTTACAAGCGAGTTTCGGATGCCGAGATTGTGAATATTGAGGATGTTACCTATAAAATGGGAGGAGTGGGAGGAACAATGCTTAATTACGGAACGATCTATGTTCAAACGGCGGCAGAAACGCGGGAGTTTGAATTTGAATCAATACCTCGCCCCGCTTTAGTTGCCAAGGTTTTGCAAAGATTGAGACTAGAAGAAAAACAAGAAGAACTAGAGGGGAGATTAAACTAAATGAGTTTTCCGCTTTCATTTTGGCTGATTGCCAAGGTTTGTCTGCTTTTTGCTTTGGGCTTATATATTATTTTTGCTTTAGTACTGGTTCGCCAAGTTTATATGATGTCTCAGGTTATTTCTTCAAGCTACAACTTTTTAATAAAAATTTTTGCCTGGCTTCATCTTTTGGGCAGTCTGCTGGTCTTTCTCTTTGCCTTCGTTATTCTTTAACGCTTTGAGTTGACTTCTCGGATGGTAAAATTCTGCCGCGCTGGGCGAACGAAAGCACAACAGGGCAAGCGATTAACAAGAGCGAAGAGTTTTGCGAAAAATTATTTGTGTTTTTGGAAATATTCCAGTTTTTGCTTACTGTATGGCTTATAAGGCCCGCTATAAAACTCTTGACACGGAAACTCTAAACAATCTCTGGTGCAAAAAGATACACTCTTTTTCCAAGCGCATTCTAATATCGGACAACGGGGTTTTTTTGTACATTCTGTCCCAGGAATACAACCAATACACTTTTCTTCAAGAAATAATTTGCACACCTCGCACGCTATACCACAAGCACTAATTTTTACTTTACTTTTGCGTTTCGTAGTTTTTCGTGAAATTTCTTATAACTAGTAATTATCCGAACTTTATTTCTAATTTTACTAATCCTTGGCAGGCGATACAAGTTTTGAAAAATTCTAGATTCTAAAACACCTCCGAGTCCGCCAGTTGGCGGACCACCTCGGGCGCGCAGGGGCCAGATACTGCTAATTCTTCGGTAGTTTCCTCAATGGCATTTCTCATTAAATTTTCCAGTTCAGAATAATTGCCACTGTCAGCATTTTTTAGTGCTTGGATATATTTTTTTCTACCTGCATTAGTTTCAACTTTAAGCTCAATTGGAGGCAAATTAAGATTCAGCAAAACAATATTGATAAGCAAACGACCAATGCGACCATTGTAATCCTTAAAGGGATGAATCCAAAGAAAACGGTGATGAACCCAAGCAAGAAAATAAACCAATTCATCTAAAAAATTGCTTTTATTTATAGTTGGCAAGTGTTTTAACCTCTCTTTTATATCTTCACAGTAATTATTCATGAACTGGGGCAATTCGTAGTGTTTTGGCGGAGTGTGATCCGACACAATTACTTCAACTACTCGAAACTTACCACCCGTTTCTGGAAATATCCAAGCAAAACCAAGGTTGTGAAGCTTTTTGATCAAAGCAGGGGTTATGGAAATTTTCGTTTTTTTGCGTTCTTTTAAAACAAAGTCCCAAGCTCGTTTTATGCCTTCAATTTCAAGAGGAATAAGCTTTGAGCGCGGAATAATTCCGAAAGCAGTTTCTTTATAGCTTGTTTCTCCCTGTTTTTTTGTCATGCTTTGATTGCACACTTATCAAGGACTTCTTGCACCATTTGAAGCGTAGTTTCAGGATTTTCTGTCTTAGTAGTCCTGTAAAGCATTTTTTTTTCAAAAGCGCTAAAAAACCGCTGACGGTCCTGGTCAGATAAATGTTGAAATTCCTTAAAAGTGTTTAGAATCTTTTGCTTGGTCATGTCAGAATTTTACCAAGTAAGGAAAAACAAGGCAAATTTAGGTGAAAAAGAAATAGTGTAATCTTGTTTTTCGCTTTTAATAATTTTGCTTTTTTCATATGGCCAGAGGTTAGCCGCAGCCATCCCGAAACTTTTAGTGATAACTTCTTTTAAGGAAACAAAGCTATTATCTGGTTTTTTTTCAGAAACTAATCTAACAAATTCCTTGTTGTTTCTCGCTTCAGTAGCGCCAAGGCTTATTGTTTTCATTTGTTAGTTATTATCCTACAATTATGTGCATTATGTTAAGTGTTGACACTTTTAAAGTGGGTTTTGGTTCCTTAGAGGTGTGAAGCCAATCTGCCAACTGGCGGGGGAATTACATACATGCTGTTATATGTTGTTGTTATAAATTAATTACCTTAGTTTTATTTTCGATTGCTCGCAAAAATTTGCGGAACATAGTTCCTGATAGTTCTAAGGAGGCGGTATTTTTGTTTGGGTGGAAACTTACTATATCAGCATAATAGATTTTTCTATCTACATAAATTTCTACTTCGTGATTTTTGTCATTGAGTAAACCGAAAGGTGAAACAGCCCCTGTCTCTAATCCTAGTTTTTCTTGAAGAGCTTCTGTGCTTGCAAAAGTTACTTGTTTTTCACCGACTATTTCGCCAATTTTTTTAAAGTTCGCTCGTTTTTCAGCAGGAAGTATGACTAAGAAATACCGCACGCTTTTTTATCTTTTAGAAGCAAATTTTTACAAGAGAGCCCTGGAATACCACCACAATACTTTTCGGCTTCTTCGCAGGTATAAACTGCTGGATGCTCATGGAGGATATATTCAATCCCTTTTGATTTCAGAAACTCTTCTACATTTACCATATTGATTTGTAGCAATGTCACCTAACTAGCAACTGTGCGAACTTATTCTTGATTTTACCAGTCTTTATTGGGCTAAACAACGACTTGGTCTATCCTTTGGGGGGCTGTTTGTTGGCAAGGCTAGGGAGTCTTGCTGTCTGGCAACTGTGTTTTAGTGTAAAATGAGATTAAGATGGGCATTGTTTTAAAAGAAATTATTGGCACTCCGGACAATGAGGGCTGGGTTCAAATTCACCATTTTTCCGGCCTAGAGGCAGAAAAAAAACAAAAGCGGGGAGAGATGGTTTTACTGCTTTCCTTAAGAGGCGCTTCAGAAGAAGCGGCAACTGGCTATGGCAGGGAAATAATTTCCCGGGTTTATGAGGAATACTATGGCAACTTAAGTGAGACTCCCATGGAGCGGGTTAAAGAAATGCTTACCAAAATTGGCAAAGAGCGGCCCGTTTACTTAACCGAAAGAATCTCTCTTTCGCTCCTGGTTTCTGTTTACTGGCAAGGCTTTGTTTACTTGGGAGTTTGGGGTAGTGGGGAGTTCTTTTTACTTAAAAAAGGAGAGTTAATCCCCTTGCTTTCGGGAGAGGGTCAGCGCTCATCGGTCATTTCGGGCAAAGTCAGTGAGGCTGATCTGCTTATTTTCGGAACTCAAAACTTTTTTTCCCAAATTCCTCAGGGAACAATTAGGGCTTCCTTGCAGGGCAATGATCCTCAAGTAGCTGCCGAAGTTCTTTCTCCCTTGGTTCATGCCCGTGTTGACCAGAGCCAAATAGGGGCAGCTCTGGTTAAAATTGGCTTGGAGCAAATAGAGAAGAGGGTGGAAACGAAGACAGTGATTGAGCCAGAAGCTGGGCCAATTGCTTTTTCTAACCCAAGAATTAGAAGTAAAAGGGAGTTTAAATTAAAATTTCCTCAAATTCCTTTCTCCAAAACTAAACTAAATTTAGGACTGGGATTGATTATTTTAGCGGGGCTTTTTGTTTTAATTGGGGGCGGTGTGTATCGCCGCCAAAAACTAGGTAAAGAAAAAGAATTTAGTAGTTTAGTTTCTGAAGCGGAAAATAAGTTAAAAACAGCAGAAACAATTTATCAGCTTAAGGCAGAAGAAAGCTTGGGTTTGATAGGACAGGTAGAAGAACTAATTACTAAAGCCCAGGAAATCAACCCCAGCAGTACTTTCCTGGAATCTTTGCAAAAAAGAGCAGAGAATTTAACTGTGCTTTTGGGCAAGGGAGATAAAATAAGGCCGGAGTTGTTTTTTAAGTTAAGTTTGCTGGCCGAGGAGGCAAGGGGTGAGCAGATGAGCATTACGGAAAAAGAGTTGTTTGTTTTTGATCCTCAGACCCAAAAAGTTTTTAGTTTTCAGTATCCGGACAAACACAGCCAGACTTTTTTAGGAGGAGAAATAGTCCAAGACAAGCTTCTTTTTAGTGCTCAAAAAGCAAATAGTTTTTACTTGCTTGACGAGAAAGGAATTGTTTTTTGGGATGGCAAGGGTGGTTCTGAAAGAGTGGTTGAGCATCAATGGCAAGAACCTTTTTCCCTTCTTTCTTGGGGGAGCAACTTCTACGTTCTAGATAAGGGTGAGAAAAAATTGTTTAAACTAGTTGGTTTAGGCAAAAGTTATTCTTCGCCCAAAGATTGGTTTGCCACTACCCCAGAGCTATCTTGGGGAGAAATAGTAGATTTGGCAATTGATGGCAATATTTGGTTTTTAAGTAAAAGTGGGCAAATAACTAAGTTTTTTAAGGGCAGAGAAGTTTCTTTTAAACTAGAAAATAATCCTCAAAAAGAAAGTTCTTTGCTCGCCCTTTCTGCTGATGGCTCCAGGCTGGTAGTTTTAACTACCGAAAACCAGGTTTTAGTTTGGAATAAAGAAGGGGCTTGGCAAGGGCAAATAAATTTAGATTTAACTAATGCTATCGATTTGGCGATTAGCCCCAATGGCCAGTGGCTTTTCATCCTGACCAAAGGAGAAGTTTATTACCTTGATTTAAATGAAGCGCTACTCTAATCAAAAAGCTCGTTTTTACCAAATTCGCTCTAAGCTAGAAGCGGGGATTGTTTTGACAGGAGCGGAAGTAAAATCAATTAAAACCAGAGGAATTCAAATGGGCGGAGCGCTAATTCAGGTAAAAGGCAGTGAACTTTTTTTGACTAATGCCGTTATTGCCCCCTACGCTTTTGCCCGCCAGCCTGATTATGAACCGGGAAGCCCCAGGAAATTACTTTTAAAAGAAAAAGAAATTGCCCATCTTCTAACCCAAAAGAGGAAGAAATTGACAATTATTCCTCTGGCTTGCTATACTAAGCGTGGTTGGATTAAAGTTCAGCTAGGGATAGGGAAACTCAAAAGAAAAAAGGATCGGAAAAGAGAGCTGATCAAGAAGCAAACAGAAAAAGATATTAAAAAACAAATTAGGGGATGAATTGATTCGACAGGAAAAGCACTTTAAAAAGCAGCAGGTCTTCGTTGGTTCAATTGCGAAGTAAAACAGGACCAAAACAAAAATGCTAACCCACAAGGTAAGCTCGCTTCTCCAGTTTATGCTTACGCGTAACAAGGAGCGCATTCGCTAAATTCTTGTCTGAAGAATTTAGATCGAGTGTCAACTTAATCAGACTGACCTTAAAGATCCTAGCTTGCTTTTTAAGGGAAAACAAAAAGCTGGCGCTAGTTATTTAGTTTGACTATTTTCTAAAGACTGGCAATAAACCAAAAATAATCTAAACCTGTAGATGCTTTTTTAGTATTTTCTTGGACCCCCGGTCACACCGGGGCATCTCCACCAAATACCTGGGTATTGTAAGGAGTTGACAAATGCTCCTTGTTTTGTTAGCATTTCCTTACCATGAATCAGTTAGCCACTATTACCAGCAAAAGACAACTAACTATTCCAATCGCTATTTTTAAGCAGCTAAATTTCAAGAAGGGTCAGCGGGTGATGATTGGTTTACAAAAGAGAAGGATAATCATTCGTCCTGTTTTTGACTTAGTTGAGGAATTGGCCGGTTCGGTTAAAACTCCTTCCAGATTCAAGGGAAAAAAAGCTGACCAGTTGGTGAAATTAGCAAAAGAAGAATACTTTAAAAACAAAAAATGATTTTTGTTGATACCAATTATTTTTTGCGCTTCTTGCTAAAAGACAATATAAGGCAACACCAAGAAGCAAAAGATTTGTTTTTAAAAGGAGCCAAGGGGCAAATTAAGCTGTTTACTTCTTTGCTGGTGATTTTTGAGATTTACTGGGTATTGACTAGCTTTTACCGAAAGCAAAAAGGGGAAGCAACTAGGGTTTTGGGGAAAATCCTTGACCTTGATTTTATTAAAATTCAAGATAAAGAACTTTTAAAAGAAGCGCTTGGGGTTTATCAAAAAACGACCTTGGAGCTTGAGGATTGCTATAATTTATTTTTAGCCAAAAAAAAGGGCGCTCAAGATTTTAAAACTTTTGATAAAAAACTTAAGAAATATTTTTTAAGTAAGAATGGCTAGTTTGCTCCGCTTGCTTTTTCCCCAAAAGTGCCTGCTTTGTGGAAAACTAGATAGTTGGATTTGTAATCGGTGCCGGGAAAAATTACCCAAAACATATTCTCAAATTTGCCCAGCCTGTCTTCGGTCTTCTTTAACAGGAATGACTCATTCCGGGTGCAAGAAAAACAGTTTAAACGGCCTGTATTCTCCTTTTGCCTATAGAGGAGGAGTGAAAAAACTTCTGAAAACATATAAATTTAAACTAGTTAAAGAGCTTCAAGAAACAATTACCAACTTTCTCTTTTTAGAGCTTGAAAAGAATGGTAATCTTTTGCCTTTTTGGCAAAAGGGAAAATATATTTTAATTCCCTTGCCTTTGCACCCGATAAAAGAAAAATGGCGGGGCTTTAACCAATCTCTTTTAGTTGGCAGGGTTTTGGCTAAAAAGCTAAACCTAGATTACGATTCCGACCTTTTAAAAAGAATTAACCTTGCCTCCCCTCAGGTGGGCTTGAGCAAAGAAAAAAGATTAATTAATATTAAAGGTCAATTTCAATCAAATTTAAAAGTAAAAAACAAAAACATAGTTATTTTTGATGATGTTTGGACTACTGGCTCAACCTTAAAGGAAGCAGGTAAAGAATTAAAACTTAAAGAGGCCAAAAGTATTTGGGGTTTGACTTTTTGCCGATCATAAAATCATCTTTTTGATTTGAAAAGGCTATTTTTTCTGGGTTTAGTTTGCTAGAATTGGCCGTGGCGCAATTACTACCAGTCTTTTTTTTCTTATTGCTGACTTTGTCTGCCCCTTGGTTTTGGCAATTAACAAGGGATAGTTATTGGCTTTCATTTTTGACTATTTTTACTTGTCTTTTTCTTTTTCTCTTTCTCAAAAAAAGCAAGAGAATATTAAAAATTTTCTTGACTTTGTCTTTTGTTGGTTTGTTTTTCTTGCAGATCAAAGAAACTCCCAGAAGGGATTTATCTTCTTTGGACAATGACCAGCAGAGGATTGTCCAAATGAGGACGAGAGAATATCGGCTGGTTAGCATAGGCCTGCTTAATAAACGCTTTTCTCTGCCCATTGGCTACTGGCTTGAAGGAAGTCCGGCATCAATTGGTTTTTCCCGAATTAAGGAAAGTTTTTTTGAACTTCTGGATCCTAATTTATATTTTTTTGGTAGTCACCCTCGGGAAAGAGTGGGAGCAGATGAGTTTGAAAAATTACCGCTTCTTTTTTTGCCATTTCTTGCTTTAGGATTATTAGAGGAAATAAGAAGGAGGCCAAAATGGTTTTATTGGAGCTTTTTTATTCTCCCTGTTTTCTTTTTATCTTTTTGGGGTAATCGTAGTCCTTTGGGTCCGTTTAGCCTATTGCCATTTTTGATGATTAATATTTTTGACGGCTTTAATTACTTAGTTAGGAAATATTTTGCTAATGATAAAAAGAAATAGGTTTTTGGGTCCAGTTTTACTGGGGGCGATATTGTTAATGGCCGTCTTTCTTTTTGTTTTTAAACTAGATAAAGTACCATCGGGGCTGTATGTTGATGAGGCGACAGTTGGCTATAACGCTTATTCTATTTTAAAAACCGGCAAGGATGAATATGGAAAATCATTTCCGATTCTTTTTAGATTATTTGGGTCCTACACCCCGCCCCTGTTTGTTTACGGACTGATTCCTTTTGTTTGGGCTTTAGGATTAAATGTTTTGGCAATTAGACTTTTATCTGTTCTTTCTGGCCTAGTTATTACTCTTATTGTTTTCCTATTTTTAAAGTCTCTAAAGAAAACCTCCCCCTGGTTGCCTTATTTGGGAGGATTGTTGTTTGCTATTTCTCCTTGGACAATATTTTATGCCCGACTTGGCTATGAGGTGACTTTTGCCTTTGCCATTTTTATTATTGGGGCTTACTGTATTTGGTTGGGCCTAGAGAAGTCAGAATATTTGAAAAGAGGATTGTTTATCCTTTCTTTGTCTGCTTATGGGGCTCATACTCAAAGGTATTTAGCGCCTCTTTTTATTCTGACCATTTTAATTGTTTTTCGCAAGAAATTATTTCGGCAAAAGTTCAGGAAACAACTATTAATCGGACTATTCCTGGCTTTTATTATTCAAATTCCTCAATTGTTATTAATTAATACCCCCGCCTTTTGGAATAAGGGTAATTTATTTTATTCTGGACAAGTTATTAATCGGGCTCAAAACACTTTAGGCTTTTTACCATATTTTCTTGCCTTCCCAATTGCTTTTCTTCGCGAACTTTTCTCTCAGTGGATTACCTATTTCTCTCCCCGCTCTTTGTTCTTTTTGCCTGATCCCGATCTTCAGCGCTCACTGCCGGCAATGTCTGTTTTCTATGATTGGATGGTTGTTCCTTATCTCCTTGGCCTTTATTTACTCTGGCAAGCAAGAAGGAAAGATTGGGTTAAATATTTGTTTATTCTGGCCGTTCTTTCTCCTTTGCCAACGGCGCTAGTTAGCGACCCTTTTTCTACCCAGCGCGCCCTACCATTACTTTTTCCATTAATAATAACGATTACTTTAGGGGTAAATAAATTGCTTTTAAGCTTGAAAAAGAACTGGCAAAGGATCTTTGTTTTGGGGTTATTAGTCGCATATTCATTAATCTTTTTTTGGAGAAGCTATTTTATCCTTTTTCGTAAAGAAAGAGCGGTTGTTTGGGGATATGGTTTTGAACAATTAGCCGAAATTATCAAAAAAAACCCAGAAACAAATTT
>CBDUUX010000002.1:0-24005 GCA_965370515.1 uncultured bacterium | reverse complement strand
CTTCTCATTTAATCTTCGTTATTTACTTTGAATAATTGTCTTTTTCATAACCAAATCCCGCGCTACTAAACTCATTTATTCCCATATACACATATTTATTCTCATGATTATCAAGAGTGATATGCGGCTGAATATATTTATCTCCAATATTAGTTTTAAAAATTACCTTTTCTTCTACCTCTAGCTCTTTGACTAAAGAAAGAAAATCTTTGTCTGATGAGAATACGTGGCGATAAAAACGATCTAAGGGCCAAGACCAGCCCTTAACTTTAAAACTAGAAGCTAATCCCCCCAGTTTTTTTTCTTTTTCAAAAATAGTAATCTGATGCCCTTTCTTGCTTAGTTCATAGCCCAAAGTAAGGCCAGCAAAACCACCACCAATAATTCCGATTTTTAAAGACATAAATATATGATAAACTGCCTGGAAGTAAATCTCAAATCAAATGTGGAAGTGAAGCAATTGATATGCTATATTAAACTAATCATGAGAAAAAAGAAAATCAAAACTATGGCTGATGTTTTTGCCAATCCTCGCTTCCAAGGAAAGCATGTGGTGCTGGTAGCCAATAATATTTATACTGCCAAAACCGGGCAGGGAGCGGCTAAAATCTTGGATCGAGTTTTGAAAAAATACCCTCAAGAAATACCGGAAGTAGCTTATCTTCCCAAAGCTCATTCTCTAATCCTAGGGAATTAACTTTCCCCTACAGAAAAATCTATAAAACTAAATTTGGCCCTGTATTCCGACCTTTTGTAAAGGTGGAATTTAAACTTAAAAAAAATAATTGGATAGGAGTCTGGATGATTGCCGATACTGGTGCTGATCAAACAATCATTCCTCGGTATCTTTCAGAAAAATTAGGGATCAACTTAGAAAAAGACTGCCTTAAAGAAAAGACTTACGGGGTCGGTGGCAGACGAGAAATGTTTGTTCTCAAAAATAAATTTCCCATTCGTTTAGGTAAATGGAGGAAAAAAATACCCTTAGCGGTTTTAGATAGTGACGAAGTTCCTCCCCTAATGGGAAGACTCGGATTTATGGAAACCTTTGATGTCCTTTTCTCAAAAAGAAAAAAAATAGTTTTTACAAATTCCTAAAAATACTTATTTTCTTTTAAGTATTCTGCAATATCTTTAGCAATGGGGGCGGCAACATAAGCGCCAGATCCTCCCCGTTCGACAAAGACAGTGATGACTACGCTCCGGGAAGACAAGGAAGCGGGCGCAAAAAGAGTAAACCAGGCGTGGGGCTCTTCATCTTCTCCCCCCACTTGGGCAGTGCCGGTTTTACATCCTACTTGGGGGATAAAGCCAAAAAACGGAAAACCAGTTCCGCCGGTTTTGCAAGCCTCAATCATTCCTTTTTGAACTACTTTTAAATTTTCTTTCCCTATTTCTAAGTCCTTACACTCCCCTTCTTTCTTAACCTTCAACTGGGGAGAACAAAGCTTGCCTCCATTGGCAATAGCGGCAGTCATTATTGCTATTTGCAAGGGACTAGCAGTTAAATCTCCCTGGCCAATAGAAAAGTGATAAGTATTACCTAAAAACCAAGGCTCTCCTCTCGCCTTTTTCTTCCAGTCCGGTGAGGGCACTAGCCCTGCCGCTTCGGCCGGCAGATCAATGCCCGTTACCTCTCCTAAGCCAAACTTTTTCGCCCAGGTAACTAAGTTATTGGCCCCCAACCACTCGCCCACTTTATAAAAATAAATATCATTAGAGCGCTTGAGTCCTTTTAGTCAATTAACTTCTCCCTCAGTAGCGCCATAATCATTCCAATACCAGTTGGTATATTGCCATTGGCCAATTACAATTGGCCCATTATCTTCCACAATAGTATTTTCTTTTATTTTTCCCTCCTCTAATCCAGCGATGGCCACTATTGGCTTAAAAACTGAACCGGGCGGATAAGCCCCACCTAAATTTCGGTTTAAAAGAGGGGTATTTTCATAGTCTGCAAGATAGCTCTCAATCTTCGATTCGTCTTTGGCTAAACCGAAAACATTGGGGTCAAAGGAAGGAGCTGAAGAAAGGGCCAAAACCTGACCAGTCTTTGCCTCTAAAACTACTACTGCCGCCTTAAACTCTTTAATTCTTTCCCAAATGAATTTTTGCAAATCCAGGTCTAAAGAAATAATTAAATCTTCCCCGCTCTGAGCGGGAGTTTCTCCCAACTCTCGAGCTAAGCGTCCTCGAGAATCAACTTCAACTAACTGCTCCCCTGTTTTCCCGGTAAGTAAACAATCATACTCTTCCTCCAGCCCCCCCCTGCCAACTTGATCTTGAAGCCAATAATTAATTCCTCTCTCTGGACAGCGAAAACGATTTAACTCCCGTTCTGTTGCCTCTCCTAAATAGCCGGTTAAATGAGCTGCCGCTTCACCCAGATAATAGCGCCGCTCCAAAACATCAACCACTTCTTCCCCAGCCACTTTCTTCAGTAAGCCCGCCTCTCTTTCCAGTTTATTTCCTTCTCCATCAAAATAAGTGGCAAGATTATCGACCAGGACCTGTCCATCCTGGGCTACTATTCGGCCCCGGGGAGCAACCAGAGAAATTTTGCGCAGGCGATTATTTTCTGAGCGCGCCAAATAGTAATTCCCCCGAATAACGGTTAAGTCAAGGCTCCGGATAGTTAAAATCAGAAAACTAAAAACAATAATTACCTTAACCAGGAAAAAAAGCCCATCTTGACTGGGTTTGAAATAAGATTGTCTCATGATAAAAAACTACCGCTTGCGATAAGCATTGGTTAGTTGAAAAAAAAGCACCATAATCAGTAAAAAGAAAAAGCTGCTCTTTCCCAAAGAACTTCCCTTAAATAAATCTCTCACCAAACCAAGGGCAAAAACTATTCCCTGCCAACTCTTCGCCCCTAAGTTCAATTTCCAAGCCAAGGGTAAAAATACCAACCAAAGCCAAGGAAAGATCCAAACTGCCTCTAACCAAGCAACTGCTATTCCCAGCAAAAGAATCAGGCCCATTAAAGTATTATTTTTCATTGCTTAACCACCATTACCGTTCTTAAATTGCGCAAATTAACAAACCCTTTTATTTCCGCTTTTTTAAAAACCTTGCCCTGATCCCAATCGACCTTAACTACCTTGCCGATCAAAAACTCTCCCCCTTGCTCTAAGCTGGCAACCAAATCTTCTTCTTGGACCATTTCTTCAGGTAAAATTTCTCCGACGATTAAATTAACTCCCCCCCGCAAAAGTCCTTTGCCAATTAAATTTTTCTCTCCTTCTTTTTCCCGCCAAATTCCTACGGCTAAGCGAAAATCATTATTAGTTAAAAAAAATCCCTGACTGTTAAAAGAGTTTGCCTTAACTATTTTCCCAACCAAGGTATTTTCAGACAAAACCAAACTATCTTTTAAAATTCCCCCAAAACTGCCCTGATCTAAAACAAAAGAATCACGACTTACCCCCATGATATGAGCGGGAATAAACTTTAGCTTAGGAGAAAGGTCAGCTCCCAGCAGCCTTCTTATCGATTTGTTTTCCTCTTCCAGCTGACTGACCCTGAAACGAAGATCGGCAATTTTAATTTCCGGATCTTCATCTTCTTCTTTTCGGGTTAAGAGTAAAACATCTTCTCTTCCTTTATTAGTAAGTTTTCCAAAAGAACGATGGAGCCAATTAAAAGAGCCCTGGGCATCCAAAAACCAGAAAAGCAAGCCCAGAATCAGTAAAATTCCTAAAGACTTTTTCATTTCAAACCAGCGACCAGCTTAACTCGATTAAGCAGCTTCTTGTCTTGAAGCAAAGAACCACAACCCCGAACTACTGTTTCCTGCGGTTTTTCGGCCAAAACAACACTCATCTTCGTTTCCTCAGTAATTAAAGTTTCCCAGCCCGGAATTTGAGCGCTTCCCCCGGTTAAAAAAATTCCCTTTTTCAAAATATCATCAACTAGCTCCGTCGGAGTTTCTTCTAAAATCTCCTTTAAGGCCAATATCACTTTCTGAACCAAGGGGACTAAGGCTTCCATTACTTCTCCCCTTTTAACCCGAACGCTTTTGGGAAGACCAGTCGCCAAATCCCGACCCCTAATCACTACCTGAACTCTCTGGGTTGCTACTCGACTGGAAACGCTGCCTAATTCTTTTTTAACTCTCTCGGCAGTTGCTCTGCCAATTAACACTCCGTACTTTAACCTTAAGAAACTAATAATTACTTTATCAAACTGCTTTCCCCCTATTGGCAAAAAACGATGCAAAACAATTCCTCCTAAGCAAATTACGGCCATTTCCGTTGTTTCCCCGCCAATATCTAAAATTAAAGAACCAGTTGAAGATTCAATTGGCAGTTCTAAGCCAACAGCACTAGCCATTGGTTTTTCAATCAAAAAAACTTCTCGGGCTCCACTTTTAAGCATTATTGCCTTTACTGCTCGCCGCTCTACTTCCGTGGCCTGGCAAGAAACGGCGGCAATTACTTGGGGGCCAAAAAGACGAAGCCACTTTCCCGGAGTTTGGCGGACTAAAGAAAAAAGATGACTAACTAAATTCAAAGTTGCGTCAAAGTCAGAAATAACTCCGTGCTCTACGGGCTCAACCACTTCCACCCTAACCGGCTCTTTGCCAATAATTACTTGAGCCCTTTTACCAATGGCAATTATCTGGCCCCCTCTTTTCTTCTGACGAGCAATAACTGTTGGTTCAAAAAAAAGCACGCCCTTTCCTTGGGCAAAGATTTTGACAAAGCTGCTGCCCAAATCAACTCCCAAGTTAAAATCATAAAATTTACTCAAAATATTAGCTGGCATTTTACTTTTAAGTTAATCCTTAATCATCTTTTATAAACTGCTGGGCCCGATCATAGTTAGGCTTTAGCTCTAAAGCTCTTTTTAAATATTCTTGACTAGTTTCTTCTTCTCCTAATGAAGCAAACATCAGGCCCGCATTATAGTATAGCTTAGCATCGGTGGGCGCCAACTCAATTGCGGCAATCATTGTGGACAGCGACTCTTCTAAATACACCAGGTCTATTTGGGAAAGAATAAAAAACATTCTCGCCCGATCCCGATAGTAATTTAGCTGATAAGGGGAAAGGCCTAGGGCCAGGTTACTAGCTTCAATTGCTTCTTCAATTGCTTTTTCCCTTGCCTGATTATCTCCCTGTTTGTCTGCCACCCAAGCGAGGTTGGCTAAAGTAAGGCCCAGCTTGTCATGATAAAGAGCTTCATTGCCTCGCAAACTAATTGCCTGCTCTAGGTGCTCCAAGCTTTCTTCATAGAGGCCCGCCTGTTCACTGCCCAGCCCTTGGGACAGATGATAATCAGCCTGCCAATAGGCATAAATTTGATAAACAAAGAGCAAGGTTAGAATACCCACCACAGCTAAACCCAAAGTTTGCTTCGAGCTTAGCTCTTTTTCCTTTCCTTCTTTTTCTTTGTTCTTAAAAAGAAGATTGGCAAAAGCCGGAAAAAGGAAAAACCATAAGCTAATAACCACCACTGAAAAACCAAAGAAATTAGTGATTAAAACTGTACTTAAACCAGAGACAAGGGCAAGGAGAAAAAAAGCTTCTTTTTCTTGCTTCCTTTTATTTTTGATTTTCTTACCAATCCAAACAAGAAAAGTAACTGGAAGAAGCAAGTAGGTAATTAAACCAAGGCTTCCCGTCGTAGCTGCAAAGTTAAGATACTCATTGTGAGCTTTGTTATAAAGAAAATCCCATTCAGAAGTTAAATTATGTTCAGCTGGTCTGACCCAGTAATAAGAATAGGCAAAAGTCTCTACTCCGGTTCCTAAAAAGAGGTTTTCTTGCCATAACTTAATTGCCCCAGTCCAAACAATCTTTCTAATTTCCGAAGAAGGAGTAATGTTCAGCTGATCAATGCTCGTTACTCCCAATCCCCGCTCTTCAACAACTTGGGTTTCTTTGTTGAGTAAATTAGTGACGGAAGGAGAAAAAGGAGTCCCGACAATCAAACTTAAAGAAAGAATAATCAACCCTGGAAAAAAAAGAAAAGAAAGATTAGTTTTTCTTAATTTCTTCGAAGAGATTAAGTAACTTCCTAAAGAAAAGATTAAGCCCCCTCCTAAAAAGCCTAAAAAACCAGAGCGAGATTTAGTGTAAAGCAAACAAAGATAAAAAAGAGAAATTAGACCATGGTTAACAAATCTTTGTTTGTCTTCTTTTATTAAAAACAATCGACCAAAAACAATCATTAAAAGAATGTTCAGGTAAGCAGCGAGCCAGTTGGGCTGACCCAAGGTAGAAAAAACCCGGTTCTGAACATCTTGGACCCAAATATTTTTGTCAATCCCAAAATGTTCTAAAATTCCATAACCAGCAACTAGACTTCCCGAAATCAAAGCAAAATTAAGAAGTTTATCTACCCAATCTCTTTCGCCATTGCTCACCAAGGCCCAGAAAAGAAGCAGGTAGGAAATGGTGGAAAGCAAGCCTCCGTGGAAGCGGGAATAATAGCCAAAAATACTGGTGTAAAGATCAATCGAAAAAACAGTAGAAAGCAGCTGAGAAAACAAAAACAAGAGCAGGGGAAAAAACAAAAAGCTTTTTTTGAAAATTAATTTCTTTTCAATCACCATTCTTCCCGCCCAGGCCCCAACAATTAGCGTGGTGAGGAAATAAACTAAGATCATTTTGTTAAATTCAAAAAGCTCGTAGTTTAGAGGGGTAAAAAATAACGGCGTAAAGAAAAAAAGAATTCCAAAAAACCAGTAAATAATCTGCTTTAACTTAGCTGAAGTCATGATTAGCTATTTTAGCATAGCTTCCAGGTCGATTTTAGTTTTCTTTCCTTCTTTGTCTATCCTAAACAATTCTCTTTCTTCCTTTTTTAGGTGGTCGATAAACAAAACCCCACTTAGGTGATCCAGCTCATGCTGGAAAACGATCGCCGCTAATCCTTCAAGTGTCCGGCTTTCAGCTATTAGCTTTGGGCCTTTAGCTGTTGGCTTTTGATAACTAACTTCAATTTTAAGAAAGCGCTTAACCGACCCATAAAGATCAGGAAAAGAAAGGCATCCCTCCATAAATTCTTCTGTTTCCTTCCCATGCCCCACCATTAAAGGAAAACTTTTTTCTCCAAAAGTATCTTTAACTACCGGATTAACAAAAGCGATATATTCTCCCCCATGCTGATGAGCACAATCTTCACTCTGGCAAGGAAAAAAAATGTCTTTTTGAGCGATAAAAACTGTTTTATTAACCCCTACCTGAAGGGCAGACAAACCAATCCCAATTTTGCTTTTAGTAAGCTCCCTTTTTAAATCGGTCAGTAATCCCTCCTCTTCCTTTCCCCAAACCTCAATCTTTTTAGATTTTTTTCTTAAAATGGGATTAGGAAAAGTAACAATTTTTCTCATTTCTTCTTTATTTTACCTTAATATTAATCTAAATGATAAAATCAATCATGGATTTAGTATTTTTCGGCTCATCAACTTATTCAATTCCTGCTCTTAAAGCTCTACTCAAACATAACTATAGGATTATAGTAGTCACTATTCCCGATAAGCCAGCAGGCAGACATTTAAAGTTACAAGCCAATCCTTTGGCTTCTTTTGCTCAAGAAAATGACTTAAAAGTATTAAAGCCAAACAAATTAGATCAGAATAGCTTAAATGACCTGCAAGAACTAAGTAAGAATATCAAACTAGGCGTTTGTTGTGTATACGGTAAAATAGTACCCCAAACATGGTTAAACTATTTCCCCAAGGGAATAATTAATCTTCACCCTTCCCTTCTTCCTCAATACCGCGGTTCTTCCCCTGCCCAGTTTGCTTTACTGAATGATGAAAAAGAAACCGGAGTTAGTTTCATTAAGATGGATCAAGACTGTGATCACGGCCCGATTATTTACCAAGAAAAACACCCAATCTTACCCAACGATACAGCTAAAACCCTATATGGCCGTCTTTTTACTCTAGCGGCTAAAAAACTTCCCTGGGTAATTGAAAATTATCTGGCTGGAAAGCTAGGAGCTATTCCCCAAAATCATTCCCAGGCCAGCCTTACTCGACAGCTAAAAAAGAAAGATGGCTTTATCAAGGAAAAAGATTTAAAAAAAGCTTTCACTAGCAAAAAAATGGCTGAATTAACTAATCGCAAAAGGCGCGCTTTTACTCCCTGGCCGGGAATTTACACCTTAGTTAAAATGGAAAACAAAGAAAAGAGACTGAAAATCTTAAAAACACACTTGGAAAAAGAGAGATTGGTAATTGATCAGGTTCAGCTTGAAGGTAAAAGCCCAGTTACTTTTTTGCAATTTTCTTCTTCTTATCCACAGGTTTTTTAGGAGCTTTCTTGGCTTTTATTGTTTTTTTAGGGGCTTTTTTCTCGGTTTTGGCTTGAGAACTTTTTCTCAGCTCTACCTTTTCTACTTTTGCTCTTTGTTTTTTCTTCATTGCTTTTAAGCATTTAGCACAAACCTTCATGCTTATTTTCAACTCTCCGACCATAAAAGTGGTCTTTTGAATATTGGCTTTAAAAGTCCGGGATTTTTTGGCCGCTCTGTTCGCAAACTGCCTTGAGGAAACACCACGACGATGTTTACTATTTCGACCGATACTGGTACTTTTACCACAAACCTGACATTTAGCCATTTTTTTGAATTTAAAAAAACGGGGTTGTCTCTCCCCGAACTTAACCTGTATACTATACCAACTAAATTTACAATTTACAAATTTTCAATAACTTAATTTCCAAACACTGAAAATTGAGAATTGGAAATTGAAAATTAATCACATGTATATTCTCTGGCTCGCCATTTCGCTAATTATTGCCCTCACTATTCACGAGTACGCCCATGCTAAGGTTGCAGACTTACTGGGAGATCCCACTCCCCGACTAGCAGGCCGGCTTACTCTTAATCCCTTGGCTCATTTTGATCCTTTGGGTACTTTAACTTTGATTTTGTTTCGCTTTGGTTGGGGCAAGCCCGTCCCCATAGATCCATATAATCTCCAAAACCCTCGGCGCGATCAAGCCTTAATTTCTCTGGCTGGGCCAGCCAGCAACTTTGTTTTTGTTCTTTTGCTGGCTTTAATCATTAAAATATTCCCTTCTCTTTACAACCCAGGGTTAATTAGCTATTTAGCCGGCATTAACCTGGGACTAGGATTTTTTAACCTCCTTCCCTTCGGACCCTTAGACGGGGGTAAGATTTTACTAGGAATTATGAGCGAAGATATGGCCACTGAGTGGGAACCGGTTTTAAATCAGTACGGACTAATTTTCTTAATTTTGCTTTTTTTGCCCCTTGTCAATGGGGTCTCTTTGCTTCAAATTACTTTAGGAAAAGTAATTAATACTTTACTTATTTTCCTTTTTTAGAGGAGAGATTATTCAGCTCCAAAACCAGCTTTTCAATTTCTTTTTCTTTCATACCATGGGCCAAAACTCCCTCCTCTAAAGTTTCGTAAGGGGCCATGGCGCAGCCAAAACAATGAAGTTGGTATTTTTCCATCAGCAGCTGAGCGGCCTGAGGAAATTTCTCCACGATAGTAATCAGCTTAGTTGTTTTTGTAATTCTTACTTTTTTTTGCTTTGCCATTTTTCTATTGCTTTTTTTAACACTTCTTGACTTAAAATGGAACAGTGAAATTTAATCGGTGGTAAACCATCCAAATACTGAGCAATTGCTTTTTTATCAATTTTTAAAGCATCTTTTAAGGTTTTTCCTTTAACTAGTTCGGTTAAAGCACTAGTAGTCGCGATTGCCGCGGCACAACCCAGGGTCTGAAACTTAATCTCTTTAATGTAATCTTCTCCTTTTTTGTTTTTCTCAATTTTTAAGTAAAGCTTCATCACATCCCCGCAAATAGGATTACCCACCTGGGCAAAAGCATCAGGGTTTTTCATTTCCCCCATGTTTTGGGGATTGCGAAAATGGTCCATTACTTTTTTAGAATACATCTTTTAAATCCTAAACTCTAAATTCTAATTCCTCTCCTCATCTTTCTCAATCTGCCAACTACTTCGGGTAAAACTTGAATTACATAGTCAATTTCTTCCTGGGTAGTTTCTCCACCCAAGGAAAAACGAAGAGAACCGTGAGCATCCTCAGGAGAAATTCCCATACTGGTTAAAACATGAGAAGGCTTTAGCTCTCCGGAAGTACAAGCACTTCCTGAAGAAGCGGCAATGCCCTCATCAGAAAGAAGGAGTAACATCGCCTCCCCCTCTACTCTCTTAATGATAAAACTGGCAATGTCTGCTAATCTTTTTTGGGGATGGCCGGTAAGCTGGGTGTTGGGAATTTGTAAAATTCCCTTAATGAGTCGATCTCTTAAAGCCTTTACTCGAGGCTTAACTTTTTTTTCATCTTTTAAAGAGATTTCCAGAGCCCTGGTCATGCCAATAATTAAAGGAGTGGGCTCTGTTCCCGGCCAAATTCCTTTTTCATGGTGACCTCCGAAAAAAATGAAATTTAAAGGAGTTCCCTTTTTAAGGTACAAAATCCCTACTCCCTTGGGGCCGCCAAATTTATGCGAGCCAAGGGTAAGTAAATCTACTCCCAAATTTTCAACCTTGATATCCAGCCAGCCAACGGCAGTAGCCGCATCAACATGGAAATATATTTTAGTTTTCAGCTCTTTTTCTTTCTTTCTAATTATTCGGGCAATATTTTTGATTGGCTGAATTGTGCCTACTTCATTATTGGCATACATGATCGTCACCAAGGTAGTTTTGGAAGTTATCGCCCTCTCCAAAGCCTTTAAATCGACCACTCCAAACTTATCTACTCCTAAAATAGTATTAGTAAATCCTTGTTTTTCCAAAGCCTTAACTACATCCAAAACTCCACGATGCTCAATGCTGGCGGTAATCAAATGATTGCCCTGCTTTCTTTGTGCCTGAGCTACTCCCTGAATGGCAATATTAGTGGAAGTGGTGGTAGTGCCCGTAAAAATAATTTCCGGGGGCTCTGCTCCTAAAAGCTCCGCTACTTTTCCTCGAGCTTGGTCAATCGCCATTCGGGCCTCTTGGCCCAAATAGTGGACCGAAGAGGGATTGCCGAACTTTTTGGTCCAAAAAGGAGCCATCACCTTAACTACTTCCGGATAAACCGGAGTGGTCGCCGCATAATCAAGATATACTTTTCTCTTACTCATAAACTTTCTACTTAAGCATCTTATTTAACTTTATTTTTTCCAGCCTTTGCTCCACATCTTCCTCAACTTGACGCCAAAAAGTTTTTAACTGACAATCAGAAATACAATTTTTATGGTCTGAGAAACAAGAAACAATTCTTTTTCTTTTTTCAAAAATCCGCATTACCTCTCCTAAAGAAATTCGACTAAGATTTTTTTTAAGTCGATATCCTCCTCCCAAACCTTCTTTGCTGGTTAAAATCTCTTTTTCTACTAACTTGCTTGCTACCTTGCCCAGCAAAGATGGGGACAAGCCAGTCAAACCAGCCACTTCTTTTAGAGAAACTACCTTTTTCCGGCACTGTAAAAAATGCAGGAGAAAGATCGCATATTCAGTTTGACGATTAACACTAATCATTGTTTTTATTAAACTCTTACTACTATAGTCTGAGTTTAGAGAATAAATCTTCCCTTGTCAAGAGGCAATTTACTCTTTTACCTGAAGTTAGGCATAAAAGCTTTTTTCTATGCCTAAAAGAAGACTTGACAAGACTAATTTAAACTCCTTAGAATGATTATGTCTCGTTTGAAGAGGCTTAACAACTAAGAAGGAAGTTTTTCCTCCACAAAATTTGGATTGGGAGGACGAAAGTTTCTCTTGCCCGTGGGCAAAAGAACAGTCCACCCGCTTATTCCTTACCGAGGAAAATCTTTCTTAGTGCCCTTTGAGCGAGACTTTATTCACTCCCCTTTTGATATAATCTAACTATTCTTTATTAGCTGGGGTAGCTCAGTGGTAGAGCAAGCGCTTTGTAAGCGCTAGGCCGTGGGTTCAACTCCCACCCCCAGCTCAATAGCCCTACTTTGTGCTCTCTACTCTGGGCCAAGCTTGCTTTTGGAGAATTTTTATTTTCACCATAATCAGAAACCAAAGATAGGCTC
Source organism: uncultured bacterium (assembly GCA_965370515.1). Taxonomy (GTDB): domain Bacteria; phylum Patescibacteriota; class Microgenomatia; order UBA12405; family BS750m-G30; genus BS750m-G30. The sequence goes on along the minus strand of CBDUUX010000002.1, from coordinate 11,995 downwards.
GGGCAAGGAGCAGCAAAAACAACCAAAGCCATTCTTTAGTTTTTTTGGGAAAGGTAAGAAAATACCTTAACCCTCTTGCTTCTTTGGCAAAAGAGCGCATTACCGGTCCTTCCCCGACCATTCTTCCCCCTGCTCCTCCGGTAGAGCGAACTTTTTGTTTTAACCAGTCTTTAAAATTGGTAGGATACTTAACGTAAACTTCAGCCTCCGGAGCATAAGCAACCCGGTAACCCAGGGAGTGCACTTTTTGGGAAAAGTAAACGTCATCGGCTAATACTTTTTCGGGCAGTACCGGAAGAAGGTGTTTTCTGGCTGCTAATAAGTAGCCTGAGGCATCAAAATACTCTCCCTTGCTTTCTTTGTCTAATCTTATCTTGTGGGCTACCTTAGTTAAAATATATGCCCAAAAACCCAAAACAGAATTGCAATCATTTAGAGAAACGGGCCGACCGGAAACTATCCCCACCTTCGGTTCTTTTAGTTTTTTGAGTAGATTCTTAAAACTGGCCCCATGGGTCCAAACGTCCCCATCAGTTAGAATAACCAAATCCCCCTTTGCTTTGGATAGGGCTAAATTAAGAGCCGCTGGCTTCCCCCTTCCCTCATCGGCAACAGTTTTTACCTGGCTAGAAACTGCTTGGGCCACAGTTAAAGTCTCTTTGTCTGGGGCAACTACCAGCAGCTCATCGAGAGAAGAAAGCTGAGGGAGAAAGCTTTCAATTGCCTTGGTAATTGTTTCTTTTTCCTGATAGGCAGTGATTATCACCGATACCATTTTCCTATTTTAACCTGTTGTCTTGGTAAATAACAATGATTTTAGGTAAAATATACAAAGTTAGTCTCCGTAGTTTAATGGATAAAACACTTCCCTGCGGAGGAAGAACTGGGGGTTCGATTCCCTTCGGAGACACCAGTCCCGCCATCGGCGGGGAAACACTAAGTTCTAAATGCTAAACTCTAAGTAAGTTTAAAAATTGGGATTTGGAATTTAGAATTTGTCTAGAATTTAGATATTAGAATTTAGAATTTGGATAGTGGAGGGGTCGGATAACGGCTATTCCACCGGTTTTGAGAACCGGCGAGCGCAAGCTCTTGTGGGTTCAAGTCCCACCCCCTCCGCCACATTCACTTGACAAACAGTCTCTAAATTTAAGATAATTCGACCATGAAAAACAAAAAAGTAAGTTGTATCATTCCTGCTTACAACGAGGAAAAAACGGTGGGCGGAGTAGTTAAATCTACTCTTAAAAGCCCCGATATTCACGAAATAATTGTCGTTAATGACGGCTCGACCGATAAAACCCTGGAAAAACTAAAAATTTTTGAGGGTAAGATAAAAATTATTGATCTACCCCAAAACAAAGGCAAGGGTTATGCTGTTGCTCAGGGAGTAAAAGTAGCAAAATATCCCAACTTGCTTTTCTTTGACGCCGATTTAATTAATTATGAAAATCATCACTTTTTCTCCTTGATTAACCCAGTAATTACCAATAGAGCGGGAATGACTATTGCTGCTCCCAGCAATGTAAAATTTTCAAATTACCCTTTTTGGCGCTTATCAGGACAACGCTGTCTTAAGAAAAAAGAAGTTGAAGATTTGACTTCTGAAATGGAAAAAACTAATTATGGTTTAGAAGTTGTTCTTAATGAACATTTTAAAACTAAAAGAATGATTGTTGTTCCTTTGGTTTTTACTAAAAAATACCACTATATGAAACAGGAAAAAGAACAAGACTGGGCCGCCAGCTATGTTAAAGAGCTTTGGGAGATTATCCAAAAAACAATTGCTGTTAAGAGCGCTAAATATCGGCGGCAAACAAGAAAAGAGTTTTTACAAAACATCTCCTCTTACCTAAAAATTAGTTATCGGAAAGCTAAAGATTACTTACTGGAAGAAGAATAATCTCTTTTTTGATTGCTCGTCAGAAAAACTAGCCGGAGGACTACTTTCCTTTGAAAAAGATCAGCCAAAAGCCCCCCCGCTACTAAAGTTTCATCATCAGGGTGAGGAACAAGAAACAAAACCCGCTCATTTCCCTTGATCGTCAGCAAAGGCAAATCCTCTTTTACCACCAAGAACCTTTTAAACTTAAACATTAGTTAATATTCTACCCTAATTTATGATAAAATCAGCAAGCTTGGCCCAGGTAGCTCAGTTGGTAGAGCACTCCCTTGGTAAGGGAAAGGTCAGCGGTTCAAATCCGCTTCTGGGCTCAAAACTAAAATACCCCCTTTTTGGGGGTATTTTAGTTTCCAGCTTATTTTTATTTAGCTGGTTTTTTTTCTTCCTCTAAAGCGGGAAGCTCTACTTCCACTTCTTTCTCAGCTGGTTCAACCACTTCTTTCTCAGCTGGTTCAACCACTTCTTTCTTAGCTGGTTCAACCACTGCTGGATCAGCGACTACTGGAGCATCTGCTGGAGCATCGGCGGGAGCAGCGGGAGGAGGAGTCATTCCTTGACCTCCTGTTCCTGCCCCTTCTTCTCTGGGTCGGGCGACATTAACAACGATTTCTCGACCGTTGAAGTCTTTGCCATTGAACATCTCAATTGCTTTGTCAGCCATTTCTTGAGATTCCATTTCCACGAAGCCAAAGCCTCGGGAACGACCGGAATATCGATCAGTTACTACCTGAGCGGAAACTACTGTTCCTGCCTCAGAAAATTTCTGACCTAAATCATCAGAAGTACCTGACCAAGGTAAATTGCCTACGTATAGTTTAATTGGTGCCATTAATTATCTCACCCCCTCTAATTTAATTTGAAAAAGTCATTTTCGAAAGAATACTGCTGGAGTCCAAAAAGGTTATCTGCCAAAAAGTCAATCTTTCCAACTTTCCCTAAAAAACCAATAACAGTCTGAGTATAAAACACCGACTGAGCAATTGTCAAATATTGTTTTACTCTGTTGCTACTTCTTCTTCAACTGGGGCTTTTTTTCCTAGAACAATGACAGCATCATAATCTGAATCTTCTTCTAAAACAGATGATTCTGAGCTGACCAAATACTCAGTATTCAAATCAGCATATAAAAGATCAAAGTAATCAGATTTTTCTTCTTTTAAAGAAATTTCTGATTCTTTGTAATTATAAGAAGGAGCATTGCCGGTCTCTACCTTCTCATAGCCCAATTCCTCGAGAAAATCTTTTCCGTCTCCTGCCGCTCCCGGTTCTCCTGTTCCGTTTTGAACTTGAATAGTCAAATCTCCTCGCTCTAATTCCGGTTCAGAAATAGGGGTTGGTTCTTGAGCTATTTCAGGCGCAGGGGTGGGCGTAGACTCAGCTCCACTTTTCTTTCCTCCCCTAACCTTAGTAAACAAGAAAACTCCCCCGCCAATGGCGAGGATAACTAAAACAATTAAAAGAATAGTTAAGAGTTTTCCCTTTTTCTTGGGCTTTACCTCCTCCATTACTGCCTCTGTTTTTACCTCCTCTTCCTTTTCTTCTTCTTTTTCTTCCTCCCCTCCCCCATCCTTTTCTTCTCCATTTTCCTCTTCCTCTTTTTTACAAGCTTCTTCTTCAACTAACACCACCTAGGGGGGCTCAACATTTAAAACTTCCTCATTCTTGTCTTTGACATCTTTCTTCATTGCTACTCCTATCATCGGCTCTTGATTTCGAGTAGCGGATAAAGAGGCAGGCTCGATTACCTCTACCTCAAAGTCTACCTTTTTCGCCGCTCGACTCAATTGCACAAGTGAATCTTTAACGGGGGCAAAAACTTCTACCTTTTTGCCTTTTTTAGTTTTTTCGGTAACTATATAATCCCAATAATCATTTTCTAGTATTTCCGGAATTCCTTCGGCAACCTTAGCCGCCACATATTCCCGCACATCTTTTTCTTCCTTTGGCACCTCAAAGCGCAAAATGTAACTTAAAGTATCGGAAAACACAACCAAAACCTTTTCGTATTTAAAATCAGCTTTAACTCCTTTTAAAGCCTCTGCCAGCTTTTTCTCTTTCCAAGGATACTCTTTTACTCCAGTAAGTTTGGGGTTTTTCCCTAGCGCTACCCAGCCCACTTTTAGTCTATCTCGAGACATAAAAATAACTAACTTCTTTTGCATAAACATCTGTCTAGACTATTTTAGACTAATTCTTAACCTTTTGCCAAGGACTAGTTTAAATTGTCCTGTTTTCTCTTGTATTGCCAAGCTCCCGCTAGTAGCACTAAAGCTGCCACTAATCCTAAAAACCCGGGAAAAGTAATATTAAGAATAAAGCCGCTAATTAAGGGGGCAATAATTTGGGCAAAACTGCCCAAAGAATTGGTTACTCCCAAAATTGCTCCTTGCTCCTTGTTTGAAACTGATTTGGAAATCTTACCGATAAGCAAGGGCCTTAAAGTTCCCATCCCAAAAGAAAGAAAAGTAACTACCGGAAGATAGGTATAAATATTGTCACTAAAAACCATCCCTACCAAACCAATGAGCATACTAATAGTAGTTAGCTTTTCTAGCTTTGCCTCTCCCCACTTGTCAATCATTTTAGAAAGGAGCACTCCCCGAAAGATAATGCTTAAAAAACCAAGGTAAGCAAAAATAAAGCCAACCTTATCCGGCCCAATCTCCAACTGCCTTCGCGCATAAAGAGCAAATCCACTCACGAAAATAGTGTTGGATAAAAGAAAAGAGAACAACTGAACTAAATTAGAACTTTGGGCTTTGTTTCCCAAGTACTTTCTGAATATTCCCCAATCAATAATCTTGACCTTAAAGTCTATAATTTCTTTTCTCTTAACTGTCTCGGGCAAAAATAAGGCCGTTATTATAATAGTAATTAACGAAATGCCCGCTGCTAAAAAAGCAGGAAGTTGATAGCCAAAGCGGGTTAGAAAACCTCCAATCGCCGGTCCAATCAAAAAACCTACCCCAAAAGCTACTCCGGAAATGCCAAAAACCTTAGTTCTGTTTTTCTTAGTAGAAGTATCAGAAAGGTAAGCCTGGGCAATAGTAAAGTTACTTCCCAATAACCCGTCTACTATCCGAGAAAGAAAGATAATCGCCACGGTATTGGCAAAACCTAAAATAACAAAGCTTAGAAAAGTGCTAATTTGGGATAAGATTAATAATGGCTTTCTCCCATAATAGTCACTTAATCTGCCCATAATGGGAGCAGAAACAAACTGAAAAAGAGAAAAAGTAGTTAAGATTAAACCAATAACTAAAGGAGAAGCGCCTAAATCTTCCGCTAAGTAAGGCAAATAGGGCAAGATTAAGGAAAAACCTAAAACCTCGGTAATCATAATCACAAAAATGGTTAAATGCTCTTTTTTCTTAAACATGTCCTCTAGCCTATCATGAAGATCGGCAGTCAGCAAATAGACCTGCTATCTCAAGCTGTCCCAGGGCCCGAAAATTTGTACTTGCAACTAGCGCCTCTTTAAAAGTATACTGAAAATAAGATGAGAAAGAAGTGGAGTGTTAGGGAAATATTGGGAATCAAAAGAGCGGGATTATTTAAAAAATTAATTAAGAAGCTATGGGGTGGCCGAACGCTTACCCCTGCTGAAAAAAAAGAAGTATTAGAAGATATCTCTCTTTTAACTCTGGCCAAGCCTTTAAATAACCCGATTATTGAGCCAAGGCAAGAAAATGGCTGGGAAGCCTGGCAGACTTTTAATCCAGGAGTAATTTTACTTGAAAATAAAGTTCATTTTCTTTATCGAGCCATTGGACAAGACGGTCTTTCCCGACTAGGCTATGCTGTTTCCGCCGATGGCTTTGCTATTGATCGGCGCTTAAGTTATCCAGTTTATGAGCATCAAACAACCAATCAGTCTTTTAATTTTCACTCCTTTGCTTCCGGAGGCAGCTGGGGAGGCTGCGAGGATGCCCGCCTAGTTCGGGTCAACCAGAAAGACACGATTTACATGACCTATACCGCCTGTGATCAGGGCTTAAGAGTAGCCCTTACCTCTATTAAAATCAAAGATTTTTTAGCCAGAAAATGGCGCTGGCAGAATCCGGTTTTAATTTCTCCCCCAGGCGAAGTTCATAAAAACTGGGTTATTTTTCCCGAAAAGATTAAAGGCAAATACGCCATTCTTCACAGTATTAGTCCCCAGATTTCAATCGCCTACCTTGATAACCTGGATTTTAAAAACCAAGATTATGTTAATAGTCACTATCGGGTTAAAATTCGAAAAAATTGTTGGGATAATTGGCTAAGAGGAGCTGGGCCCCCGCCGATAAAAACAGAAAAAGGCTGGCTTTTATTCTATCACGCCATGGACCAAAATGATCCCGGCAAATATAAAGTGGGAGCAATGTTGTTGGATCTTGATGAACCGACCAAGGTGCTTCATCGAGCCCAAGAGCCAATTTTAGAACCAAATAAGTGTTATGAAAATAATGGTTTTAAAGCGGGAGTGGTTTACGCTTCCGGGGCAGTAGTTAAAAACGGCAATCTTTTGCTTTATTACGGAGGGGCAGATAACTATGTTTGCGTTGCCCAGGCTAATTTTAAGGAGTTTTTGACTGCTTTAAATCAAGACTTAAAACCGAAATTAAAACCCAAGCTGGTTAAGAAAAAATTTAGAGCCGATAATTAATGATTAAAGCCAAGCGCTACCAGGGAAATCCGATACTTGCTCCCAATGAAGAAAGGGGCTGGGAAGCAGTGGCGGTTTTTAATGGCTCGGTTGTAAAAAAAGGAGAGAAATATCACCTGGTTTATCGGGCAACTTCCTCCCCTCAGCGTTATTTTGCCAAAGATAATATTGAGCTTTCCTCAATCGGCTACGCCGAAAGTAGTGATGGCCTAACTTTTGAAAACAGAAAGCTTTTTATTACTCCTGAATATAATTGGGAGCAGTTCGGCTGTGAAGACCCAAGGGTGACAAAGTTGGGTAATAAATATTTTATTTTTTACACCGCTCTTGCAGATCATCCCCATACTCCTTCAGGTATCAAAATCGGAGTGGTTGTTACTAAAGATTTTTCTAAAACAGAAGAAAAACATCAAGTGACTCACTTCAACTCAAAAGCAATGGCTCTTTTTCCAGAAAAGATTAACGGAAAAATTGGGGCAATTTTAACCGTGGGAACAGATAGCCCGCCAGCAAAGACGGCCTTGGCTTTTTTTGATAAAGAGGAGCAAATTTGGTCAAAAGATTACTGGAAAAACTGGCTTTTTTCTCTGGAAAAATATACCCTTCCTTTGCCGCAAGAAAAAAATGATCATCTTGAAGTAGGGGCTCCGCCGATTAAGACTAAAGCTGGCTGGCTGCTTGTCTATTGCCATATTAAAAATTATTTTTTTCCTCCTCCTGTTTTTGAAATTAGGGCAGTTTTACTCGATTTAAAAAACCCCTTAAAAATATTAGGAAAAACAACTCGACCGCTACTTGTTCCCAAGGAAGAATATGAGCGTTTTGGCAAAGTTCCTAATGTTATTTTTCCCTCCGGCGCTTTAATAGAAAAGGGAGTATTGTCCATTTATTATGGAGCGGCGGATACTGTCCTTTGCCTGGCTCAGCTAAAAACAGAAGATCTTTTAAGAGAGATTAGCCCGCTGAAGCGAAGAAAGTCTGCCAGTAAGGGCTTTAAAAAAGTAACTTTAGAAAGAGCGCCAGAGAATCCAATTCTCAAGCCGATACCAGAACATAGTTGGGAATCTAAGTATGTTTTTAATCCAACTGCCGTTTACGAAGACGGCAAGGTTCATATTATTTATCGGGCAATGGGTGAAGAGGAGATTTCGGTTTTGGGTTATGCCTCAAGTAAAGATGGGGTGAAAATAACAGAGCGTCTGCCTGAACCAATTTATGTACCCAGGGAGAATTTTGAGAAGAAGCTTAGGCCGGGATTTTCCGGGTGCGAAGATCCAAGGATAACTAAAATCGGCGGCAAATTTTATATTTGCTACACTGCCCATGATGGTGATGACCCAACCCAAATTGCCTTAAGTTCAATTAATGTTTCTGATTTTTTGGAAAAAAAGTGGAATTGGTCAAAGCCGAAAATAATTTCCTGCCCTGAGAGGAATGATAAAAACGCTTGCATGATGAGTGAAAAGATTAATGGCCAGTATGTATTTTTTCATCGAATAGGCGGCTGTATTTGGATTGATTTTGAAAGCAGTTTAAGTTTCAAGGAAGGAAATTGGCTGGGGGGAAAACCACTAATGTTTCCCAACCCGAAAGGATGGGACAGCGAAAAGATTGGAATTGCCGGGCCTCCGATTAAAACCAAAGAAGGCTGGCTTTTAATTTACCACGCGCTCTCTAAACAAGACAAAAAATATAGACTGGGGGTAGTTTTACTTGATTTAAAAAACCCGGACAAAATTATCAGCAAACTGGATTATCCTATTCTTGAGCCTGAAGCAGAGTATGAAAAAAAGGGCTTAAGGCCTGATACTGTTTTTTCCTGCGGTTCGGTGGTAATTAAAAACAGGCTTTTTGTTTATTACGGAGCCGCTGATCAAGTGGTTTGCGTGGCCTCCATCGATCTGGACAAGCTGATAAAGGCGTTTTTCCAAGTCCCGGTTTTTAGCTAACCTCAAAATACTTTTAAAAGCTTCAAAGACTCTAAGAACTAGTCTTTAAAAGCAAATCACTGTAAGAATTAGAAACCAAATCTTTCTTTTTTATCCCAAAAAGCTTTAGATAATCGTCGCATTGCTGGCGCAACCTCTTTAGTCCGATTATATTTTCTTCATCTCTAGCCTCAATCTCAATAAACTTACCCAGTTTTTTTACCTGATCAAGGTGAATTTTAATATTCTCAATAAAATAGATTTCTCTTTTTTTATCTACTACTACCAAAATTCCCAAACTTTGTTTCAAAATCTCTTTTAAAGCGGAGTCGGGAGAATTTTTAAGCAAAATAACCTCACACTGCTTTGGGCCTTTTGTATTCTTGCGCTGATAGAAAATGAGGTCATTCTCAATCTTCCCTTCCCGCAACTTTAAGCGACCTTTCTTAACTTTAAAATAAGTGTCTGCTTGATGATCAACTCCCATAAAAAGCGCTTTTTGCTCTTTTAATATTTTCCTAGTCTTTTTGAAATCTGAAAGCTTGGCTTTAATCTCTATGTTTAAATGAGGCATTTGAATTTATAGTAGCATATAGCAAAAAAGGATAAAAACTAAATACTTTTGCAAGCCCCGGCGGACCATGTTAGAACCTCTTTTAGGAACAAACTTTATATCTCCAGTAAGTTTCTGCTTAGTAATTGATATAATAAAAGCGTGGACAAAAAAACTTTGCTAACAAAAGGATTGCAAAAGGGTTTTGGCGGAAAAACTACCAAAGAAAAAGTTCAAAGAGGGTCTTTTGAGCTAGAATCAAGCCACTATGAAACTAGAGATGGCGATATTTACCATGATGAATGGATGGCTGACAGGGTGGGAGGAGGACAAGAGCTAGTTGAGGTAAACGGCAAAAGATATACCAGAGTTTACGGCGGAGGAACAGTTTCAGAAGAAACACTTGAGTCTTTAGGATTAACCAAAAAAGAAGTAATGGGCTTTCTTAAAGAACAAATTACTGTTAATGGGGATAAAATACGACTTCATGAAGATTTCGAGCCAGAGCCAGAAGGAGATTGGAGATATGAATACAAAATAGTTGATAGGGAAGATGGCATTCCGGTAACTACTGGGAAAGAAAGTATTTTCTACCAAGGACAACTAGTCTTTGTTCACGTCTTTACTCTCTCCCCGATTGAATAACCCAAAAAAGTGTTTCCAGTTTACGCAGCAGGCCCGTCAGGATTTGAACCTGAAACAAGAGTTTTGGAGACTCTTATGATAGCCAATTTCACCACGGGCCTAGGTTTTAAGTAGCTAGTAGCTAGTATATAGTATCCGGTATTTGGGGACAAGAAATTTCTTATTTTGCGATACAATATATAGATATGAGTTTTTCAGTTACTAGTAAAGACGATAAAGCCAAAGCCAGGACGGGAGTTATTAAAACTCCTTCGGGTAAGGTTAAAACTCCTTGTTTTATTCCTGATGCTACTTATGGCGCAGTGAAGCATTTATCTTCTTTGGATTTGCAAGAAATAGGTTTGCAAATGGTTTTGGGCAACAGCTACCACCTGTGGCTGAGACCCGGGGCAAAAGTGCTTAAAAAAGCTGGGGACTTAAGAAAATTTATGAATTGGCCAGGGCCTTTGCTTACCGACAGCGGCGGCTGGCAAGTGTTTTCTTTGATTTACAAAAACAAAATGGGAAGAGTAGGAAATGCAGGCATTGAATTTCAGGATCACCTAACTGGCGACAAACACCTTTTTACTCCCAAAAAATCCATTGAGATCCAGATGAATATTAATCCCGATATTTTAATGGTCTTGGACTATCCCATTTCTCCTGCCGGAAATAAAGCAGATAATGAACTTTCGGTTAAGCTCACCACCAAATGGGCTAAAGAAAGCTTGATTGCTTTTAAAAAACACAAAAACAAGAAAGGAAAAATGCTTTTGGCAATCATTCAAGGAGCAAATAGCAAGAAAATGAGAAAAAGAAATTTTGAAGAGCTTGAAGAAATAACTTCTTTTCCTGGCTACGGTTTTGGTGGTCCACCGGAAAATAAAGAAATTCTAGAATATACTGCCGATCTTATTCCTGGCAATCGTTTGCGCTATCTGATGGGCGGAGGTCCACCTGGGCAAATCGTGGAGGCAGTTGCTATGGGGTGGGATTTGTTTGATTGTGTGATTCCTACGCGCAATGCCCGGCACGGCAATATCTACACTTTTAAGGGAAAGTTAAACTTAAATAACAGCAAACATAAACTTGACCAGTCCCCTCTTGAAAAAGATTGCCCTTGCTTGGCCTGCAAAAGCTACTCTCGCTCATATCTGCATCATCTGCTTAGAGTAAAAGAGTCTTTAGGACCCAGATTATTTACCCTTCATAATCTCACCTTTTACATGAGGCTAATGGATTGGATTAGAAAAAGTATTAAAAAAGGAGAATTTAACAAAGTTCAGTCTTGGGCAAAAGAGTATTATTAGCTGTGGACCCGGCCGGATTCGAACCGGCGATCTCTTCGATGCCATCGAAGCGCTCTAACCAACTGAGCCACGGGCCCCTTTTTAGCTAAAAGTGAACAACTTAAAGCTTATTTTTTAAACTTTTACTTAATCCATAAAGTTGTTTAACGATATTCTCTGCTTTGTTTAAAAACTCCTCATGAATTTTTTTGTTTATGTATCCCTGATCTAAACTAATATCTAAAACAGCAACAACTTCATTTACAGAACCGATACTAACTCTAACAAATCTATTAAAATCTAGGTCGCTCGACTTTCCTGCCCCTTCAGCTAAATTTAAAACAATCGATGTAGAGGCTCTACGCACCTGGTCGACAAGACCGTATTTTTCACTTTTAGGAAATGTGCTAGACAGCCCGTAAACATCCTTCACGAATTTACGTATTTCGCTATAAACTCGAAATTTTCTGAATCTAAATCCCATTTTTAGTCTTTAGCTGTTAGCTGTTAGCTTTTAGCTTTTAGCTGTTAGCTGTTAGCTTTTAGCTGTTAGCTGTTAGCTGTTAGCTGTTAGCTGTTAGCTTTTAGCTGTTAGCTGTTAGCTTTTAGCTTTTAGCTTTTAGCTACTTCAACTTTGTTGTTTCTTTATGCTCGGTTCTCTTTTTGCAGGTCTTGCAGTATTTATCCATTTTCAACTTTTCCGTGGTGTTTACTCTGTTTCTCTCGGTAATGTAATTAAAATTATTACAAACTGAACAAAGCAGACCCAGAATTAGTCGATTTCCTTTTTTCGCCATGAGTGTATTTTAACACTTTTTTAACCACTTATCTCTTTTTAGATACCCCCAAACCAAAAGAGCAAATGCCAACAACCCAAAAAATAAAAAAACCAAACTTTCTATTTGATTAACGCCCTCGGCCATTTCCCAATAAGTCTCCCCCGCCCACCAGCCCAAAAACCCTAAAATCAAGCCTCGGGTTAAAAGACCTAAAAAAGTAAAAAGGTAAAAATCACCCAGCTTGATCCTAATAGCGCCGCAAACAGCAGAA
>CBDUUX010000001.1:0-37775 GCA_965370515.1 uncultured bacterium | reverse complement strand
TTTCTGTTTTTTGATAGTCTTGTTTAATTGCCCTAAGGATCCGGAAAACTTGCCTTGCTTGTTGCTCTATTTTCTTTCCTTCAAAAGAAAGAAGGATAGTTTGGAGAATGGCGTATAGGGTGCTGGGAGAAACAACATAAACGCGGGAGCGGCGGGCAAAGTCAATTAGTTCCGGTTGGTTAACTACTTCATAGTAGACCGATTCGGAGGGAATATACATTAAGGCAAAGTCTAAGGTTCCTTCTTCGGGAAGAACATATTTTCTGGCAATATCTTTAACATGTTTTCTCACATCAGTGCCAAACTGTTTTTTAAATCTTTTTTTCTCGAGCTTATCTTTAGTGTTTCTTATTTTCCTAAAGTTTTCCATCGGGAACTTAGAATCAATCGGCAAAATACCGGCCTCGGTTTTTAAGGCAGCATCGACCTTGTCTCCGGTTTTAAATTGGTACTGAAGATGAAAGCTGTTTTTGGGAAACATCTGGCCGATTAAATCTTTAAGGACTTCTTCGCCGATATTTCCTCTGAGTTTTGGGCTTTGCAAAAATTCCTGGAGCTGTTTCATTGATCTTCCAATCTCACTCATCTGTCCTACTTCTTTGGCGACTTGGGACATATACTGGGCGGCACTGTCTAGCCTTTTGTTCATGTCTTGGGTGCTTTGGGTAAGGACGTGCTGAATATTCTGATTGGTGGATCTTAAGGTTTGATTAATATCTTCTTGGGATTTTTGCCAGTCTTGCTGCTGGCTTTTTAGCCATTCAATTAAGGTTTCATCCGGTTTTATTTGGGTGGTCAAATTTTTGAATTTGCGCTCAATATAAAGCCCCACGCTAATTAAAGAAATAACAACAATTAGGACCGGAATCCAAGGACCCATGGTTTAATTATACAACAAAAATTATATTTGCTTTATAAGTTAATTTTAAATCTCAAATTTGCAATTTAAGGAAATTTTATTCAAATTTCCAGAAAAAGTCGAAACGTCGACCATGAATGGAGGCAGTGGACAAACTGGTTTTCTTATGAAAAGAAAACTCAGGCCCCTTAAGGCCTGAAAAGTTTATTTTAGCGGAAAACCTGTTCAAAGGAGAAGCATACTGGTTCTTTACAAAAAGAAGAAAAGTATTTACAATGATACGTAACCTATTTTTTTAATTTCCCTTAAGGTTACTTGCATTAATGAAACATTATGATGTTATTATTGTGGGTGCGGGTGCAGCAGGCATATTTGTTGCCCTAGAGCTAATTGAAAAAAGTTCTCTTTCAATTTTGATATTAGAAAAGGGCTTGTCCTTAAAACAAAGAAAGTGTCCTGCTTATAAGAGCAAAACCTCCTGTTTTTCTTGTCGGCCTTGTGCCAAAATTTATGGTTGGGGTGGGGCAGGTGCTTTTTCTGACGGTAAGCTTAATATTGCCCAAACCAGCATCGGCGTTAACATAACTGACTTTATTAATAAAAGTGATTTTAAAAGATTAGTTAAATCAGTGGATGATTGGTGGCTTCATTTTGGTGCTCCTAACCGAGTTTATGGGGTTGATAACTTCAAAATCAAAAATATTAGGGAAAAGGCTAGAAAAGCCGGTCTAACTTTTAAAGTTAGCCCAATAAGACATTTGGGAACTGATAAGGCTGCTGAACTTTTAAATAAAATGTTTTTCTCTTTAGAAAAAAAAGCCAAGATTCAATTTAAATCTGAGGTTGGTCAAATAATTATTGATAAGAAAAAAAATCAGGCTCGGGGAGTAATCCTAACTAATGGAAAGAAATATTATTCAGACTACCTGGTGATTTGCCCAGGCCGAGGAGGGTCTGGCTGGTTTGCAGATCAATGCCAAAGCTTAGGCCTAAAACTTGCAGTTCATCCAGTAGAAATTGGCGTTAGGATTGAGTTACCGGCTAAAGTGATGAAGCCCCTAACCGATGTTTTGTACGAAGTCAAAATTGGTTATTGGGCGAAAACATTCAATGATTTTGTGAGAACTTTTTGTATGTGCCCGGGAGGCTATGTTACTGTTGAAAATACTGATAGTAATTACGGAATTAAAAGTGTTAATGGTCACAGCTACCAAAAGAAAAAATCAGATAACACTAATTTTGCCTTATTGGTTAAAACTAATTTTACCGGGCCTTTCAAAGAGCCAAATTTGTATGCTAGTTATGTGGCTGGTTTAAGTAATTTGCTCTCAGGAGGTATTTTGGTTCAAAGATTAGGAGATTTATTGGCCGGAAGACGATCTACTAAGGAAAGAGTTAAACAATCATCAGTTAAACCTACTCTTAAAAGTGCAGTTCCTGGAGACTTGGCCTACGCTTTTCCGTATCGTCATTTAACTAATTTAGTTGAAACTCTTAGGGCAATGGATAAAATTGCTCCAGGAGTATTTTCTTTTGACACCCTTATTTATGGACCTGAATTTAAATTTTACTCTTCTAGTCCTAATTTAAGTAGAAGTTTCGAAACAGAGGTTAAAAACTTATTTGCCTGTGGGGATGGGGCGGGGGTTAGTCGTAATTTGGTTCATGCTTCCGTTTCAGGACTTAAAGTGGCAGAGAAATTATTAGACGAAACAAAACATTTTAAAAGTTTAAAAAGGGGGGCAGTAAAATGACCGCATCTGTTGTTTTAGGAACTCAATGGGGTGACGAAGGAAAAGGGCGTTTAGTTGATTATTTGGCCCAAAAGGCAGATTTAGTAGTTAGATTTAGCGGAGGTAATAATGCTGGTCATACTGTAGTTTATCGGGGCAAGAGAATTCTTTTTACCATTATTCCCGCTGGAGCTTTCCATGGAAAAGAATTAGCCATTGCCGCAGGAGTTGGTTTTGATCCGGAGGTTTTGGTTTCAGAAATTAAGATGATCGAGAAATTCGGTTTAAAAGTGAAATTGGCCATTGATCCCAGATGCCATATCGTTATGCCCTATCATCGCCAAAGAGATGTAGCCAATGAAGCTAAAAGAGGCAAGGCTGGGGTTGGTAGTGTTGGCTTTGGCATTGGTTATTCTTTTGTTGATCGGGCCAGAAGAGGTAGTATCCGCTTTGAAGACTTGGTTAATCCAAACGAACTTAAGAGTAAATTAGCCTATCATTATCCTCGGAATAAGGAGACTTTAAGTAAAATTTATGGAATTAAAATTATTCCCCAGGAAGAGATTTTTAAGGAATTAAAACTTTTGGGGAAAAAATTATCCCAGTACACGCAAGATGTTTCCCTACTCGTTATTAAAAGCTTAAAACAAAAAAAATCAGTTATTTTCGAAGGTAGCCAAGGAGTTTTGTTAGATAATAACTTTGGCACTTACCCTTATACTACCGGCAGCCACATTATCGCTGGCTACGTTTTTACTAGTGTTGGTTTGCCACCCACAAACTTAAAAGCGATTGGGGTGGTTAAGGCTTTTAACTCTCGGGCGGGTAATGGCCCCTTTCCAACTGAAATTTCAATCAAAAAGGGGGCGGGAAAACATATTTTGATCAAGGGTCACGAGTACGAGGAGTTTCCAGGCGTTCCAGTTAGGCCCAGAAGGATCGGTTGGTTGGATTTGCCAATGTTAAGATATGTTCAGCAACTCAATAATTTTTCTGCTTTGGCTATTACCCATCTGGATACTATGGCTAACCTAGATAAAATTAATGTTTGTACCCATTATCAGTACTCTGGTAAAAAAAGCTTGCTGCCAATATTTCCAGGAATGACCAGTAAACTTAAGCCTATTTATAGAAAAGTAAGTAGTTGGCCGGAAATCCAACCAAGTAAAATTAAAAAGTTTACTGACTTGCCAATTGAAGCCCGACGCTATATTGCCTTAATAGAGAAGGCCATTAGTGTCCCAATTAAATATGTTTCTCTGGGAGCTGAGAGAAAAGCAATGATAGAAAGGTAAAATAGATTATAAAATGGCGAAACCATATAAACTTTTAAAAAGGAAAATTGCTTTTGGGGGCAAATGGTTTGAGGCGATAATAGACTCAATTGAACTGCCGGGAAAGGAAATTTACCACTACAACTATATTGTTCGCCGGCACAATGGGGTAGTTGTTGTGCCTTATTTTCTTAAAACTAAAGAAGTGGTTTTGGTTAATCAATACCGTCATCCTGTTCGAAAAAAACTTTGGGGTTTTCCGGCTGGTGGCCAGGAAAAAAAGCAGAGCTTCAGGCAAACCGCCAAAAAGGAATTAAAGGAAGAGGCTGGATTAATCGCTAAAAAATTAATTGACCTAGGTTCGTTTATTCCCGACCCAGGTGTTATCGGTAACCAGGGCAGAATTTTTTTAGCCTTAAACCCTACCTTTGATCAAACTAAAATAGAGAATAAGACCACTGAGATGATTACTTTTAAAAAGCTAAAATTAAGTGAGGTAGAGCAAATGGTAATCAGAGGGGAGATTCGAGACGGCTGGACAATGAGTGCGATTTATATGCTTAAACTCTGGGAAGCTAATCCTAAAAGATTTTAAGATCAAGAAAATTTAATCTGAAATTATAAATATAGAGCTGGAAATTTATTTAAAAAGAACTATATTCTTTTAAATATTAATATGGGGAAAAAGAGGTTTTTATTTTTGTTTTTGTCTTTGGTTTTTTTGGTGAGCTTGGTTTTTTGGATTGTTAAAGTTCCTCCTCAGTTTTGGTGGCAGATTGTACTTTTCTTTGTTTTCGTTTTTTTGTTTTTCTTTTTTCTATTCTGGGGGATTTGGGGGAGGATGAAGGTTGCCTTGTGGTTGTCTTCCTGGGTTGTTTTAGCCCTTTTTTTGCGAATGAAAGAGGCCAGTTTGTTTCTATTTCTTCTTCTTAGCTTATTCTTATGGGGAATAGTCAAAATTACCCCTTGACAAAACGTACAAAGCGTAATATTATTTGGGCAGGAGGTAAAACAATGTTACAGTCAATTAATGTTGCAAAAGCAAGGGATAATTTTTCCGATCTTTTAGGCCAGGCTTTTTACGGGGGAAAGAAATTTTTAATTAAAAAAATGGGTAAACCCTATGCGGTTTTGGTAGGAGTTGAGGATTACTTGAGACTGGAAAAAGCCAGAGAATATTTTTTTGATCAAATTGAAAGTCGGCGAAAGAAAGCAAAAGACATCCCCTTGCCAGAGGTAAAAAAAGATATAGCTCAGGCCATATCTTTTGTAAGAGGCAAGAAGTAGGCAATAAGAATGTTTAGGGTGGTGCTAGATACCAATATTTTGATAAGTGGTTTTATTTCTTCTAAAGGAGCTCCAGCGAAGATAATTAATTTATGGCGGGAAGGAAAGCTTGTTTTAGTAACCTCTAAAGGCTTAATTAGGGAGCTTAGGGAAGTTTTGGCCTATCCACGAATTGCCAAAAAATATAAACTAAGTAAAAAAACTGTTAATAATTATTTGCGGGGTTTTTATCTTTTCGGGGTAGTTTGTAGACCGACTGAAAAGATTAGGGTTGTTAAAAATGATCCTGATGACGACAAATTTATTGAGGCAGCAGTTGCGGGAAAGGCTGATTTTATTCTGAGTGGAGATAAACATCTTCTTGTTTTAAGAAAATATCAAGGAGTGGAGATATTAAAGCCAGGATCTTTTTTAAGAAGGTTGAAAATTACTCCTTGACAGTCTTTAGCAGTCGTGATACTCTTTTGCTAATATGGCAGATCTAACACCGAGACAAATCAATATTTTGAAGGCTGTAGTTGAAGAATTTATTGAAACCGCTGAGCCTGTGGGTTCTGAATCTTTGGAGAAAAAATATAATTTTGGGGTTTGTCCGGCGACCTTGCGCAACGAGATGGCCAAAATGGCCCAAATTGGCTATTTAAGTAAACCCCACTCTTCGGCCGGCCGGCTTCCTACTTCCATGGCTTTAAAATACTATATTAGGGAGCTCATGACCCCTAAAAAACTTTCTGTTGCTGAGGAGGTAGGAGCAAAAGAAAAGGTTTGGGGACAAAAACATGACTTTGGCTCTTTGCTCAGGGAAGCAACAAAAGAACTTTCAAAGAGATCCCGAAAGATGGCTTTAAGCGCTACTTCTCAGGGGGGAATGTATTTTTCCGGAATGGCTCATTTATTGGACGAGCCGGAGTTTTTAGATATTGATGTGACTCGAATGGCCTTAGGGCTGGTTGATCGAGTTGATTATTGGCTGCGAATTATGGATTCGCTCGCTTCTTCTCCAGTTGAACAAGGAGAAGCAAGGTTATTAATTGGCCATGATTTAGGCGAAGCTTTGCTTGAACCATGCGGCTTTATTTTCCAAGAATATGAAACTGGACCATATAAGGGTATTATTGGAGTAATGGGGGCAGCCCGACAGCGCTATTCTGAAGTGGTTCCTTTAGTTAATTATTTTGCTCAGCTGATTTCCGAGGTAGCCCGCTAAAATGAAAAATCAAGCTAAAAGTCTTCAAAAAAGAGTTAATTTACTGGAAGAGCAGCTTAAAAGAGCAGTGGCTGATTATCATAACTTAGAATCTCGAGTCGAAAAAGAGATTGGGAATTTTAAAAGGAATTCGCTTCTAAGTTTGGTAGACAAGCTTTTGGGAGTGCTTGATGACTTGCAAAGAGCAGAGAAAAGTATTAAAAATAAGGGTCTATCTATGGCAATGAATCAGTTTGAAGAAGTACTTTTAAGTGAGGGAGTTGGGGAAATTGAAAGTGATGGAGTTGATTTTGATCCCCAAACCATGGATTGTGTAGAAATGGGGAAGGGTAAAAAAAATATTATTGTTAAAACATTATCGAAAGGCTATACTTTAAACGGTCAGGTAGTTAGGCCGGCCAAGGTTAGAGTAGGCCAAGGAGGAAAAAAATAAAATGGGGAAAATAATCGGAATTGATTTAGGAACGACTAATTCTTGTGTGGCGATTATGGAAGCAGGAAAGCCAAAGGTAATTTCCAGCGCTGAGGGAGGAAATTTAATTCCTTCGGTAGTGGAGCCCGCTAAGGGTTTGGTTGGGGATTTGGCTAAGCGCCAGATGGTGCTCAATCCGAAAAACACGATTTATTCGATCAAGCGGCTAATGGGACGGAGATTTAAAGACAAAGAGGTAGCCAAAACCATGGAAATGACTCCTTATGAGATTGTTTCCGGTAAAGATAATATGGCCGCAGTTAAGGTAGGGGATAAAACTTATACGCCTCAGGAAATTTCTGCCAAGATTTTGCAGAAAGCAAAAACCGATGCGGAGGCTTTTTTGGGTGAGGAAGTTAAAGAAGCAGTGGTTACTGTTCCCGCCTATTTTAACGATTCTCAACGCCAAGCAACCAAGCAAGCAGGGGAAATTGCGGGTTTAGATGTCAAGCGAATTATTAATGAACCTACTGCCGCTGCTTTGGCTTATGGCTTGGATAAAAAGAAAAATGAAACCGTTGCCATTTATGATTTGGGGGGAGGAACTTTTGATATTTCTATTTTAGAGATTGGAGACGGCGTTTTTGAGGTAAAGGCTACCAATGGGGACACTTTTTTGGGGGGCGATGATTTTGACCGCAAAATTGTGGAGTGGCTGCTTGAGGAGTTTAAAAAGAGTGAGGGGATTGATTTAAGCAAAGACTTGCAGGCAATGCAGCGGATTCGGGAAGCAGCGGAAAAAGCGAAAGTCGAACTTTCCAGTGTCCAAGAAACGGATATTAACTTGCCTTTCTTGGTCCAAAGGGACAACAAAGCCCTTCATTTGGAAAAGAAACTTACCCGCTCTAAGCTGGAACAGATGACGGGAGATTTAATTGAGCGCTCAATGAAGCCGGTAGAAGCTTGTTTAAAAGACGCTAAACTAAAAACTACGGATATTGATGAAGTAATTTTAGTGGGAGGCCAAACCCGGATGCCCAAAATTCAAAAGCGGGTTAGTGATTATTTTGGCAAAAAACCAAACAAGTCAGTTAACCCGGATGAGGTTGTCGCTGTTGGAGCAGCGATTCAGGGAGCAGTTTTGGGAGGAGAAGTAAGAGATGTACTTTTACTCGATGTCACTCCCTTAACGCTAGGGATTGAAACTTTAGGCCAGGTCAGAACTTCTTTAATTGAAAGAAACACTACTGTGCCGGCCAAAAAGTCGCAGATTTTCTCCACTGCAGCTGACAATCAGATGCAAGTAGAGATTAATGTTCTTCAGGGAGAGCGGCCGATGGCGGCAGACAATAAATCCTTAGGGAGATTTGTTTTAGACGGAATTCCTTCTGCCCCCCGAGGCATGCCTCAAATTGAGGTTACTTTTGATATTGACAGCAATGGGATTCTGAATGTTTCCGCTCAAGACAAAGCAACGGGGAAGGAGCAAAAAATCAGCATTCAAAATGCCACTAATCTTTCCAATGAGGAAGTAGAGAAGATGAAAGAAGAGGCGGAAAAGCACGCTTCTGAAGACGAAGAGAAAAAGGCTAAAGTGGAAGTAAAAAATAATCTCGACAATGCTGTTTTTGGAGCGGAGAAAATGCTTACTGATATGAAGGACAAGCTAGAAGACAAAGACAAAGAAGAGCTGGAAGTGGCTGTTAAGGAAAGCAAGGAGTTACTTGCCAAAGAAGAGACCAGCAAAGAGGATCACGAAAAACAAACCGAGAGCCTGTCTTCTTTAATGCAAAGTATTGGGAGCAAGATTCACCAGGCCGCTCAAAGCAAACAGCCAGCAGGAAGTAAAGAGGCCGAGAGCAAGAAAGGAAAAAAAGAGGAAGAGAAAAATGGTGAGCAAGATACTGACAAGGCAGAAGAAGGAGAAATTGTTAATTAAAACGCTTTAAGAGCAGTATCAATAATACCTTATTATTATATTTGGTAAACTTTTTTCATGGCCAAAGACTATTATAAACTTTTAGGAGTGAGCAAGGGCTCTTCCGAAGCAGATATTAAAAAATCCTACCGGAAGCTTGCTTTAAAGTGGCATCCCGATCGGAACAAATCAGCGGAAGCGGAAGGAAAGTTTAAGGAAATTAACGCTGCTTACGAAGTTCTTTCTGATCCTAAAAAAAGAGAGACTTATGATCAGTTTGGCCATGCCGCTTTTACCCGCGGGGGAGCAGGTAGTCCGGGTGGACCGGGTGGGGGGTTTTCTCAGCAAGGACCATTTACCTACACCTATACTAGCCGGGGTGGGGGCAATCAGGGTGGTTTTGGTTTTACCGATCCTTTTGAAATTTTTGAGCAGTTTTTCGGGGGAGGCTCTCCTTTTACCCAACAGATGAGAAGACCCACCTATCAAATTGAAGTTGATTTTATCCAATCAATTAAGGGGGTTGAAAAACAAGTAGAGCTTGAGGGAAAGAAGCGGAAAATTAAAATCCCTCCGGGAGTAGATAATGGCCAGCGGATTCGCTTTTCGGACTTTAATTTAGTTATTTCCGTTAAGCCCCACAAAATTTTTAAGCGGGAGGGGGCTAATATTATTATGGTTGCGGAAATTGATTATCCCACTGCTGTTTTGGGAGGAACAATTGAGGTGCCCACTATTGATGAGCCAGTAAAGCTCAAAATTAGGGCGGGAACGCAATCGGGAACGCTGGTAAGGTTAAGAGGAAGGGGATTAAAGATCGGGGGGATTTTTAGGACCCAAGGAGACCAGTATGTCCAGCTTAAGGTTAAAGTTCCCAAAAGACTAAGCAGGGAGCAAAAAAGATTAATTAATAATCTTAAAGAGACTTTTTAAACAAAGAGATAGCTTTTGGCGGTTTGAATTGATTTTCCTAAAAGTGAACTAGGTCCGTGCCCGGGGTAGATTTTGGTATCAGCAGGAAGTTTATTTAGTTTTTTTAAGGAAGAAGATAAATCCTTGCTTGAGCCATAAGGAAAGTCAGTGCGACCAATGCCCTGAGCAAAAAGAGTATCGCCGGTAAACAAAACTTTTTCTTTAGGAGAATACAGGCAAATACTGCCAGGAGAATGCCCAGGAGTGTGAATAATCTCTAGTTTACATTTTCCAAAAGTTATTTTATCCTGAGGAGTAATCTCTTTTCTATTTTGGGGTGGTTTTTCCACAATTTCTCTTTTAAGCCAATATTTAGCTGATTTTTGCATGTAGGCAGCAATTGGCTTGTCTTTGGGGTGAAGGCAAAGAGGAAGGTTAAAAGCGAGAGTTAGTTCCCAAGCAGCCAGAATGTGGTCAAAATGACCATGAGTAGCAATAATTGCTTTTAAGTTTAAATTTTCTTTTAAAATTTGTTCGGAAATATAGTTTGCCTCATCAGCAGGGTCAATAATAATTGCTTCACTATTTTCAGGATTAGAAACTAAAAAAACATTGGTTTGTAATTCTCCTAAAACAAAGGCTTGAATCTTCATTGCTCTATTCTAATACAAGTAGGGAAAAGGTTCGAGTCCTATTTGGGGATCATTTTGTGCCTAAATACCTACCTACCTACTCTCCTCTTTTTAAAACGTTTAGTTGATTTCCCCAAGCTAGGAAATGATGTTTTCTTTGTCAGAATCGATATTTTGGTAGAATTAGGGGATGAAAAGCAACCCTCGAGGAATTCTTTCTCTGCTTATGGCAGCTTCACTGTATGGCCTGTACGGAATATATTCCCGAAAAATTGGCATTGAGTTCGGGGCTTTCTCTCAAAACTGGATAAGAAACTTATTAGTAGCAATTATTGCCCTTGTTTTATTCAAATCCTTAAGAAAAAAAAGCGTTAAGCTAAGAACCGAAGACAAAAAATGGATTATTGGCTGGATTCTATGCGGCTCTTGGGTAACTGTTTTTACCTTCATTGCTTTTAACAATCTGCCTATTGGCACAGTTTACTTTCTAATCTATGCAGCCATGATTATCGGAGGCTTTTTATCAGGACACCTATTTTACAAAGAAAAACTAACTTTACTAAAGATAATTTCTTTAGTTCTAGCTGGAAGTGGACTATTAATCATCTATTCTTTAACCATTTCAAAAGAAAACATTGTCTTTGCAATATTGTCTCTACTAGGAGGATTTTTAACAGGGTTTTGGAATACTTTATCCAAAAAGTTTTCCAATCATTACCCAACCCTTCAGCTTGTTCTAATTGATTCGATTGCCTCAACCCTTGTTGCTTTTATAGGAGCAATGGTTATTCAAGAAAAACTTTCCCTGCCCTTATTAAGCAAAGGATTTCCTTGGATAATGATTTACGCCCTAACTCAAATAGCTACAGTGGGTTTAATCATAACTGGATTTAAAAATATTGAGGCTCAAAAGGGCAGTATCATTCTTCCAATTGAAATTATTTTTGCAATCATATTCGCCTTTCTATTTTTCAAAGAAGTACCGACAGTTTCGGCAATCTTTGGAGGACTCTTAATTATTATTGCAGCCATCATTCCTAATTTAGAGAAATGAAGAGGTTCGAAAATTGTCCCATCTGGCGAACAGAACCCTATTAACCAGCCATAAACGAGGTCCTGACCTGATCCAATACGGGGAGCAAAATTTGATATAATCTAGCAATGGAAACAGCAGAACAGCCCACCAAGAGAAGCTTTAATGCCCTATCACACCCGGAAAAAGTAAGGGCTATTCTCGGAACTGTTTTTGAGCCTGTAAGCAGAGACCAAGTAATTGAATTCAGTGGATTAGATTACGAAAACCTTGGAGAAGAAGAAAGAGCAGAGGTAGATGCAGTTTTTACCGAAGATCAAGTTGCTAAAACAGAAGGAGAAAAATATATCTTAAAAGACGAAGCAAAAAGCGATTTAGAAGGGGCTGTTGACATCCACTCTGTTCATGGACAAATATCAGATGTAATTATAAACAAAATAGGAATTGAGTTTTAAAAACACTATCTTACTAGCAGCTCAAGGCTAAGTCAGTTCTAACATCGTCCACGATGGAAACTAGTTTATTTCCCTCTTGAAGTTTTAGACTTGTGTATAGCGATTTAACATTATCCAGGCCATAATCAAACTCTACCTTCTGGTTGCGGAATAGGTCAACTAGGGGAGTATCTGAAGGCTTTAAATGGGTAAAATGATAATCGAATTTCAGAACTCAGTTGTAGATTTTGATTTATTCTCACTCTGGGCTGGATGTGGCGAGAAGTTTTTTAATGGCAGAGTTGTTTGGCACATAAATATATTTTTTATTATCTACTAGTTGAGTAAGTAATCCTTTTTCGCTTAATTTAGTTAGGTCTACTCTTGCCGTTTGATAAGCTATTTGGTTTTTAGTCTTATGTGTTTTAATATCAACAGTTCTTTCTTGATTTTTGGCTAAGGAATATAACAATGCTATTTGCCTTTCGTTTAAACCCCTTAGTTGTTTGGACAGAATTTCATTTCTCTTAAATTCTGCCAGTTTTTTTTGATAGTGAGAAGTAAATGCCTCAATGGCTTTTTTTATTACTCTTAGTTTATATATAACAAAGTAGGTAAGATCATTATCGTCAAGTTCAGTTTTTAGAAATGCCTGATCGTATTGTACCCGAGACATTTTAATAGCCCTAGAGACTGAAAGATATTGGAACAGCCAATAATCTTTTCTCAAAAGATACCAATAGAATATTGCTCTTGATGTTCGTCCGTTACCATCAACGAAAGGGTGCAAGTATGCGAGCCAAAAATGCAGAATTGAAGCTTTTATTACGGGATGTAAAAATTCTTCCCCCTGTCCATCTGTGTTTGCAAATACTATTAATTTGTCCAATTCCTTTAAAAATATTTTTTCATTAGGCGGGGTGAATGCTATTGCGTCGGTTAATCTATCAATGATTTGAATATTGTCTTCGTCATGTCTAAATCTTCCAGCATCCTTTTCGTCTTCTAGTGTATTGGTTGTAATATTTTTCTGTACTTCTAATAGTATTTCTTTAGTTAGGTTTAAATCTTTCCAATCCATTAACCTCTGCATCACTTGGTAGTTGTTAATAATCATTTGTTCACCTCTTGTGCGAGGTTTGCGTTGAGAAAGAATCATTTCTTTGGCTACTTTTCGAGAAGTATTTGCTCCTTCTATTTGGCTCGAAGCAATTGCTTCTTCAGAGATACCACTGAGGATTAGTTGGTTTTTTTGTACTTCTGTGGGTTTTTCTAAGCTACTTTTTAGGAAACCACTGGTGTTTGAGTCGATATAGCTTAATTGCTGATACATTGTTTTTGTTTGATTAAAGGTAAATGGCTTACCGTTTTTGTCAAGAATGGGGGCTTGTTCACGACTTGATAATCTTGAAAACTTTAAAAATGCCCAAGCCTCCTCTATTTTGAATCCTTTTGGAGGAGAGTAGTATTTAAATTTATCCCAAGATACATATTCTTTTTCGGCGTGCTTGACTAGTTTTTGTAGCTCGGTAGATTCTAGCGCACGCTTAAACAAATTTGAATTTAGTTTTTTCTTCCATTCTGGTGACTTGTTTATCATAGTTAAATTCTACTAGTTATCTACTAATTTGTCAAGGATTAGTAGATAGTTATTCGATTTAGCCATATTTTAGTAGCGGTAGTCCCATCTACTAATTACTTACTAAAAAAGAAAGAAATAGTAGTTAGTAGTATATCTAAATTGTTAATAACTTGTCACTTCTGATTGGTTGGGACGGGCGGACAAAGGACAAAAGTTTCTCGGTAAGAGTTTCAGGGTTCGAGCACGTGATGGTTTATCAGGATTTATATGAAAAATTTTGAGTGTTTTGTTCGTGTTTTGTAAGTGAAGAGTGAAGGATTTTTAACTCCTCAAGTGAATAATCAAACTCAATTTTACGGGTTCTGAATACGTCCAATAGGGGGAGCAAAATTTTGGTAAAATCAAGATATGCATATAATTTACCTTGCTGGTAATAGCCTGAGTAACAAAGATTGGATTGAGAAAGTTAAGTCAGAATTTGATCATTTTTCTACCGGAGAAATCCCTTACTACGACCACTGGACTAGTGAAAATAAATTCATAAACTTTGAAGCCGAATCCCAAAAACTAACAAAATTAGTTAAGAATCAGAATAACTACTGTGTATTTGCCAAATCAGTTGGAACAATCCTTGCTCTAAAAACAATTTACGAAAAAACATTTAATCCCCAAAAGGCTATTTTCTGTGGCCATCCCTACCTACTGGCGAAAAAAGCCAAGCTTCCGATAAGTGACTATTTAAAATCACTATCAATCCCTGTTGCTTTTGTTCAAAATGAGTTTGATCCGCTCTATCGCCATAAGCAACTAAAGGGAACTTTGAAAAAGTATTCGCCTGCCAACTATTCTTTAATTAAAAATACTAATATAGATACCCATAGTTATGATAATTACAAGAAGTTAGTTTCTTTGGCAAAAAGATTTTTTAAGTAGGAAAAGTTTGAAAAAACACTTGTCCTGACGAGTTAGCTTGCTATTTAGGTTAGAAACGAATATACTGCTGGTTGTTATATTAGTAATTAGGAGAAATATCGATGAGAGATTTTAGATCAAATAGTCGGTCGGGAGACAGAAGAGGTTCGCCTCGCAGGAGTTATGGTGGGGGTGGGGATTCTCGAAGAAGAGAAATGCATGATGCGGTTTGTGACGAGTGTGGTAGGGATTGCAAAGTGCCTTTTAGGCCCAGCGGAGACAAGCCAATATACTGCAGTGATTGTTTTGAAAGAAGGGGCGGAGGAGATGATAATCGCTCCGAGCGGAGAGATTCTTATGGTAGCAATAGACGCAATTTTGACGATAGGGGTTCAAGCAGGCCCAGACAAGAAGGGATTTCTGATCGCAGCATTTCTCAGTTAGTTGAGAAAATTGAAATTTCCAATACCAAGCTTGATAAGATCATTAGCTTATTGTCGGTCAGAAAAGAAAAAACAGGCTTTCTTGCCAATAAAGCTTTGGGTAAAACTAAATCTAAGCCCAAGAAAAAAACGAAGAAAAAATAGGTTTTTTGAAATTTATTTTAGATAAATCATTACTTCTTATTTTTTTAATTTCTTTTTGCCTCAAGATACAGGCTTAACCATTGTTTTAAAGTTAGCCAACTTGGCTTGCTCTCAAGATTAATATTCTGCCTTTTTAAGAGTTGTTTGGCTTGATGTTTTCCTAATTTCTTAGCTAGATTTTGATAAATCGGTAGCCCTTGGCCAAAGCCTAGCTTGAGAAAGTTTTGATAATTCTCTTTTTCTCTGTAAGAAAGCAGGGGAATTTTCCTTTCAGTAAATCTGAATAAGACCGCCTCTACTTTAGGAACGGGACGAAAGTCTTGTCTTTTAAAGTAATGGACAATGGATAGATCAAACCAGGGTTTATAAGTTAAGCTAAACCGGTTTTCCCGATCTTTTCCTGTTAATCTTTCGGCCAACTCTTTTCTAATTATTAAGCAGCAGTCTTGGGGCGGGTATTGAGCATTAATTAATTTTCTAATCGCCTTTCCTTCAATCGCAAAAGGAAGATTGGCAAAAATTTTGTATTGGTTCATGGGTAGAGGAAATTCCAAAAAATTAGCTTGGTAAAGAAGAAGATTTTGATCTTTGAATTTTTTTTTAAGGTACTGACACCAGCGATAATCTAGCTCTATTGCTAAAACAGCGCTTGCCTTATTCAAGAGTTGTTGGGTAATTATTCCTTTTCCCGGACCGATTTCTAAAACTAAATCTTTTTTGCCAATAGAAGAGAGGTGGATTAGGCTAGAAACTAATCGCGGATTGTGAAGAAAGTTTTGTGATAGTCGGCTCCGCCTTTGGTAGTACATGGCGGAACCTCCGAATAATACTCATAATATAGGTATTTTATCAGGTTTAAGTGTTTAAATACAAATAAATGTCCTGGACTTATAAAATTATTTGACTCCTATATGGCTAATTGTTAGAATTACTCTGTTATTACATTTATTTTGCTTAGTTTGGAAGGGGCGCTTGGTCGCCCTTTTTTAAGATAATTTTTGAAAATGGCAGTAAGGAAGTTACCGAAAACCGAGTTTGCCGCCGCCGTTGCCCAGATTGCTGGGGAGCGCAAGATTGAACCGGAGTCAGTAATTGAGTCAGTGAAACTTGCTTTGGTCGCTGCCTATAAAAAAGATGCGAGGGAGAAAGAAGAAGAGATCGATGAGGAGGCGGAATATCGGGTTAAGTTGGATGTGGAAAGCGGTGGGGCAAAGATTTATTTGCTTGGGGGCAAAAAAGAAAAAGACGTTACCCCTCCCGGTTTTGGCAGAATTGCCACCCAAACAGCAAAACAGGTGATTGTGCAAAAGATTCGGGAAGCAGAAAAAGAAGCTTTATTTGCTCAATTTGAAACTCGAATTGGCACCTTGTCCACCGGTACTGTTTTGCGCCTAGAGAGAAACAGAATTATCGTAGGGCTAGGTAAGGCAGAGGCGATAATGCCCAGAAGGGAACAGGTTCAGTCTGAGGATTATCAGCCGGGAATGCGCCTTACCTTTTTAATTAAAGAGATTGCCGAAGAAGAGGGTAAAAAAGAAATTATTACTTCTCGAGCGGACCCTAACTTGGTGGTTGAGTTATTCAGGCGAGAAGTTCCGGAAGTATCTTTAGGAAGCGTTTATATCGAAAAAATTTCTCGTCAAGCCGGGAAAAGAGCCAAGGTAGCAGTGGCTTCTAATCAACCGGGAGTTGATCCGGTTGGTTCTTGTGTGGGTCAAAAAGGAATTCGGGTTCAGCAAGTAATTAAAGAATTAGGGGAGGAAAAAGTAGACATTATTCCCTTTTCTCAAGATATTTCCCAGTTTATTATCGCCGCTCTTTCTCCTGCTGATGGCGGAGAAATTGTAGAGATAGACAAGGAAAGAAAGCAAGCAAAGGTTGCGGTTCCTGATGATCAATTGGCTCTCGCTATTGGCTCAGGGGGAGAAAATATTCGCTCAGCCGGAGAATTAGTGGGCTATGAAATTAAAGTAATGTCTCTATCAGAAACTGGGAAAAAGAGCAAAGAGAAAAAAGAAGATCAAAAGGTCAAGGAAAAGAAGGACAAGAAGGAAAAGAAGAAAAAGAAGGGTAAAAAAGAGGAAAAGGAAGAGAAAAAGAAAACTAAAAAAAGTCCAAAAATGAAAAAGAAATGAGTAGTTGGGCTAGTTTTAAAATAAAAAAATGGCTAAAACAAGACCGGCAGTGGTTACTATTATGGGGCATGTTGATCATGGGAAAACTACTTTATTGGACAAAATTCGGGAAAGTAACTTAACGGCAAAAGAATCCGGCGGAATTACCCAACACATTGGCGCTTATCAAATTGAATTTACCTCAAAGAAAAAAGTTTTAGAGAAAATTACTTTTATTGATACTCCCGGACATGCCGCTTTTGCCCAAATGCGTTCCCGAGGGGCTCAGGCGACAGATTTAGCTATTTTAGTTGTGGCCGCTGATGAGGGAGTGCAGGAACAAACCAAAGAAAGTTTAGCCCATATTGAAGACGCCAAAATTCCTTATTTTATTGCCATTACGAAGATTGATTTGCCTAAAGCCGATGCCGAAAAGGTAAAAGAAGAATTAATGGAACTGGGAATTGAGCTAGAGGAGTTGGGGGGCAATATTCCGGTTTTATTGGTTTCGGGGACTACTGGAAAGGGAGTAGAGGATTTACTTGAGGCAATTATTGCTTTTGCGAAAAAAGAAAAGTTAAAAGCGGAGTTTGAAGGGGAGTTTCAGGGAATAGTAATTGAGTCAAGTCAAGATTCTCGCAAAGGAATACTAAACACAATTTTAGTGAAAAATGGAACCCTCAGGGTTAAAGATGAGGTGGTCGTTGATGGCCAGCCGGTAACAATTAAGGCGATGTTTAATGATTTGGGAAAAAGTATTACTGCAGCTTCTCCCGCTGATCCGATTGAGGTTTTGGGGTTTCCTCGGGCCTTGGTTGCCGGTAGTGTGATTGGCAGTCAAATAACTACTGAAAAAAAGCAGATAAAAAAGGAGGAAGAGGAAGTAAAAGACCTATTTGCGAAAAAAGAGGCAAAATTACCCTATATTATCAAGGCCGATACCCAAGGAACGCTAGAAGCAGTTTTGGAAAATTTGCCTCCCGAGGCTCAAATAGTTTACTCCGGCATTGGAGAAATTACCGATTCGGACGTATTTTTAGCTCAAACCAGCAAGGCCGAGATTATTGCTTTTCGGAGCAAAGTTTCTGCCCTGGCCGTTAAAGTAGCCTTAAACAGTGAGGTAACAATCAGGGAATTTAAGATTATTTATGAGCTTTTGGAAGAGGTCGAAAAAGCAGTATTGCGAATGTTTTCTCCGGATATTGAGCGGGAAGTGGTCGGTCAAGCGGAGGTTATTGCTGAGTTCGAAATAGACAAAAAAAGGATTGCCGGTTCTCGGGTCACTCAGGGGGAAATTAATCGCCAAGTACCCGTGACGCTTAAGCGGGGAGAAGAAATTATTGGGGAAGCCAAAATTTCTTCGATGAAACATTTAAAAGAAGATCTCCAGGTTGCCAAAAAAGGACAAGAGTTTGGAGCTTCCTTTTCCCCTTCCCTTGACTTTAAAATCGGAGATGATATACTATCCTATAAAGAGGAAAAGTAGTCAATTGCAAAAAGATTTAGATAAAAAATGAATATCCAAAATGCCTTAAATAGTTTTAGTCCGTTGGTTGCTGGGGCCAATAATGTGGCTATTTTGGTTAGTGGGAATGGTTTTGACAATTTAGTGGCGGGTATTTCTTTGGCTCTAAGTTTGGAGGCCGCTGGTAAAAAAGTTAATCTTTTTACCTCTCAAGCTCCCGGAGAAAATAGTCGGGGAATTCGGGGGATTGAAAAGGTCAGAACCGATTTTGGTCAAAAAGACTTACAGGTAATTTTTGAATATCCTCTTGAGAGTATTGAAAAAGTATCTTCTCAAGAAGAGGGGAATAAATTAAAGCTGGTGGTAAAGATTAAGCCGAAAGCAAGCGCTATTAGAACCGATCAGGTAAAGGTAGTTTCTCAGGATTTTGATTTTGAGTTGGGAATTGTCATCGGGGACGAGAATGTTTTTGCCAATTTTAATCAGTTTTCTTCTCGGGGAAATTGGGTTTGGTTAGGGCAAACAGAGGTGGAGAAAAATTGGGCCAAGCTATCTTTAGTGGAAAACAATATTTGTTTTTCAGAAATGGTCGCTCGAATTGCTCAGGGCTTGGGACTTCCTTTTGGTCGGGAAATAGCGAGTAACTTATATGAGGGAATTAAAGGGGCAACTTCTTCTTTTGCTAATTTAACTAGTTATAAAACTTTAGAAACAGCAGCCTTGTGTTTAAAGGTAGTTCAGGGTAATGGGAGTAAAACAGTTCCTTTGTCTGAACCGGTGGTTATTGAGCAGGTAGAGAAAAAAGAAGGGTCTTTGCCTTCGCCCAGAATTTTTAAAGGAGCGACTACTCCGCGGGCTTAGAATTTTACTTGACTGGCAAAGACTTTTCATTTCTGGTAGAATTCTAAAAGTTTCAAAGTTAAAGTTTCTTTGAGGGGTTGAAAATGACTTTGCCAAAAGAAGAAAAAGAAAAAATTATTAAAAAATTTGCACAAGGAAAGCTAGATACTGGTTCACCAGAGGTTCAAATTGCTCTCCTTAACACTGAGGTTAAAAAGTTAAAAGGACATCTTGACGATCATAAAGGGGATACGGCTGCCAAAAGGGGCTTATTAACCAAGATTGCCAAAAGAAGAAGACTGCTTCGCTATCTTGACTCTCGGGGTGAGGGTCGGTATGAGAAACTAATCAAGGCCTTGAAGTTGCGAAAATAATGACTAAGAAAAAAATCGAAAAATTTAAATTAAACGATAAAGAAATTACCTTTGAAATCGGCAGCCTTGCTCTTCAGGCTAACTCCTCTATTGTTGCCAGTTGCGGGGGAACCTCAGTTTTGGTAACTGTGGTTGCGGATAGAAATAAAGCTGATTTGGATTACTTTCCTTTGTTCGTGGAGTATATAGAAAGACTCTATGCTGGCGGTCGAATCAAAGGCAGTCGGTGGGTGAAAAAAGAAGGTCGGCCGAGTGATGGGAGTGTTCTTTCTTGTCGTTTAATTGACCGCTATTTGCGCCCTCTTTTTCCCAAAGACTTTAAAAATGGAGTTCAGGTGGTTGTTACTCTTTTTTCAGTTGATCATGAAAATGACCCAGTGGATTTAGCTTTACTGGCGGCTTCGGCTGCAGTTCATCTTTCTGATATTCCTTGGAACGGGCCAGTCGGGACGGTTCGAGTTGGAGGGAAAGACGGTTTATTTATTGCTATGCCGACAGCTAAAGAAAAAGAGCTTTCCGAAATTAACCTTGTGGTTGCTACCGGTAAAGAGGGAGTGGTGATGCTGGAAAGTAGCAGCAACCAAATAGAGGAAGATCAATTTTACAAAGCAGTTGAGTTTGGGGTAGAGCAGGGAAAGTTAGTAATGGATTTTTTGGAGGATTTAAGAAAAAAGCATGGGAGTGAGAAGATGGCTTATGAATCTGTGCTTCCAGATCCTATCTTGGTAGACAAGGTGCAAAAGGAGGCCGGAAGTAGAGTTAAGAAGATGGTGGAAAAAGTGGTAAGCAACAAGGCTTTTGATGCAGAAGTTTCTTCCCCAGTAATCGAGGAAATTAGTTTAATGGCTGAAGAAGTGAGACTGGCTTTAGGAGAGGAAGTTAAGGGGGCAGTAGTAAAGGAAATAATCAACAATTTGTTTAAGAAAAACTTGAGAGCGATGATTTTATCCGGGAAAAGGTCAGCTGGAAGGAAGCTAGATGAGATTAGGTCTTTAAGCGCGGAAGTTAGTTTGCTTTCCCGAACTCACGGGAGTGCTACTTTTCAGCGGGGGTTTACCAAGGTTTTGTCGGTAGTTACCTTGGGAGCTCCTTCGCTCAAGCAATTGATTGAAAGCCCGGAAGGAGAAGAGTCCAAGCGCTATATGCACCACTATTCCATGCCCCCTTATTCAGTTGGAGAAACCGGGCGAATGGGAGGTTTTAATCGTCGGGAAATTGGCCATGGGGCTTTGGCGGAAAAGGCGCTGCTTCCAGTTCTTCCCAGTGAAGAAAAATTTCCTTATGCAATTCGCGTAGTTTCCGAAATTCTCTCTTCTAATGGTTCTACTTCCATGGCTTCGGTTTGCGGCTCTACTTTGGCTTTAATGGATGCCGGTGTGCCGATTACCAGTCTGGTAGCTGGTATTTCGGTGGGCTTAGTTTCCGAGGGGAGCAAGTACGTATTGCTAACTGACATTGCCGGGCAAGAGGACTATAACGGAGACATGGATTTTAAAGTGGCCGGAACCGAAAAAGGAATTACCGCAGTTCAGGTAGATATTAAAGTCTTGGGATTATCAATGGAGATTGTTAAAGGGGCTTTAACCCAGGCAAAAAAGGCCAGGGGGCAGGTTTTGGCAGCGATTGCTAAAGGACTTGATAAACCACGAGAAAAACTTTCTGAATATGCGCCCAAAATTACCATGATCCAAATTAATCCGGAAAAAATTGGGACTTTAATTGGACCAGGAGGAAAAACAATTAGAAAAATTATTGAAGAAACCGGGTGTGAGGTTGATGTTGAGGATAGCGGAAGAGTCACTGTTACGGGAGTTGATCAGGAAAAATTAGACCAAGCTTTGGCCCAAGTAGATGGCTTAACCCGGGAAGTGAAAGTGGGAGAGGAGCTGGAGGGAACAGTGAAGCGAATTCAAGATTTTGGCGCCTTTGTTGAGGTTTTGCCCGGTCAGGATGGTTTGGTTCATGTCAGTAAAATTAGCTCTGGTTATATTAATCATCCTAGCGATGTTTTAGAAGTTGATCAAAAGTTAATGGTTCGGGTTAGGGAAGTTGATTCCATGGGGAGAATTAATTTAGAGTTAGTAGAGCCTCTTCCCGGAGTAGCCAGGCCTCAGGGCGAACAAGCTTCCTTTGATCCGAATGCGGGAAACAGATATTCACCTCAAAAACCAGGTCGGTTTTCAAGAGATTCAAGACCACCCCGGCGACGCTGAAATCCTTGCGGCCTTAACCCGTCCCGTGTATAGTGAAAGTGATGAAAAAAAGTGATTTATTAGACAAGGAATTAGCCCAATTAAGCAGTTTGATTGCTTCCTCGACTTTACCCGAAGAGCTCTCGGAAAAAGCCAAAAGCATGGTTGAGCAGTTGAGATTGAGCTGGGAAATTGGGGATTTTATTGATAACCTCCAGCGAATAAAATCATACATTGATTGGATCGTTCACTTGCCCTGGCGAAAAGATACCCTGGATTCTTTGGATTTAATCAGGGCAAAAGAGATCTTGGATACCCATCATTACGGTTTAGATGAGGTGAAAACCCGGGTCTTGGAGTATTTATCGATTTTGGTTTTACAAAAACAACGGGGCCAGGAAAAATTTGCCCGGGCTCCTATTTTATGCTTTGTGGGTTTGGTGGGAACTGGAAAGACTACGATTGCTTCAGCAATTGCCGAGGCTTTGGGTCGGGAATTTATTCGGATTCCCTTTGGAGGTTTGGGGGATCCTTTATATTTGCGGGGCCAATCCCGAGTTCACCTGGAGGCCGAGCCCGGCCAGGTGATCAAGAGGCTTCGTCAAGCCGGTTCTAAAAATCCGGTTATTTTACTGGACGAAATTGACCGGGTGGCGGAGGGGGCTTTAAATACAATTATGGGTGTTTTAGTAGAGCTGCTTGATCCGGAGCAAAATTCGCGGTTTACCGATTATTATATTGATTATCCCTTTGATTTATCGTCCGCCTTGTTTATTGCTACTGCCAATAATACTCGGCGAATTGCGACTGCGGTGCTGGATCGTTTAGAACCAATCCATATGCCTTCTTATAGTGATGCCGAAAAAATTGTTATTGCCCAAAAGTATTTATTGCCCCGAGCCTTAAAAGAAGCGAGTTTTACCCCAAGAGAATTGGTGATTGCCGATGAGTGTTGGGCGAAGATTGTTCGCCCTTTGGGTTACGATGCGGGAGTAAGAACCTTAAAGCGGACAGTTGAAGGAATGGTTCGGAAAGTAGCTAAGTTGATCGTTGAAGGAAAAAAGAAAAGTGTTTTTATAAATTTAGAAAATATTAAAGAATTTTTACCCAGGTGGTAGAAAAAAGAAAAGGAAAAATAAAATGGATAAACTAAGAATTATCGCTTTAGGTAGTTTTGCGAGCGTGACGAGTAATATGTATGCTTATCACTATTTGCCCCAAGGGCAAGAAAAAAACGACCAAATTTTAATTGTGGATGTAGGGCTAGGTTTTGTTCAGGAGGACACTCCGGAAGTAAAGCTTTTAGGGCCAGATATTACCTACTTAGAGCAGCGAAAAAGTAAAATAGTGGGAGTTGTTTTGACTCATGGACATGAAGATCATATTGGTTCTTTGTCTTATGTCTTGCCAAAATTGGGTCGTCTTTCGGTTTGGGCAACAAAGTTAACGGCGGCTTTGGCTCAGCCCAAGTTAGAGGAGGCAAAAGTTGTCCCTGATTTTAAAATTATTAAGGATCAGCCTTTTTCAATTGGGGCTTTTCAATTAAATCCAATTGCGGTAACCCATTCTTTACCTGACGCGAGTCATTTTCTGATTAAAACACCAGTTGGTAACTTTTATCATGGCGCGGATTTTAAATTTGATCTCACTCCGCCGGATGGAGTTTTACCGCAGTTGGGGAAAATTGCCCGGGTTTCTAGTGAACCGGTGATGGCTCTGCTTTCGGACTGTTTGGGGGCGGAGAAAAAAGGCTATTCACCCTCAGAAACAGTTTTAAACGAAATGTTTGAACAGGAAATTGGCAAAGCCAATGGTCGGGTTTTTATTACCGCTATTTCTTCCAATTTTTATCGCTGGCAAAAGGCAATTGAAGCCTCAGCCAAATTTAATCGAAAGATTGTCTTAGTCGGTTTTTCAATTCGCAAGAATTTGGAAATTGCTCGCAACACAGGTCATTTGGTCTTAAATCCGAAAATGATACTTAATGACCGAAAAATTAATAAAATTCCGGATAAAAATATAACAGTTTTAATTGCGGGAAGCTTGGGCCAGAGTGGCTCTAGCCTAGAGAGAGTGGCTTCGGGAAAGCACCAGATTAAGGTTAAAAAGACCGATAAGTTTATTTTCTCTTCGCCTGATTATATTCCCGGAACGACAGCGGCTGTTTTTCAGACAATCAATAGTTTAATTGAGCAGGGAGCACAGGTAGTTTATGAAGAAATGGGGGAGGAGTTGCATGTTTCGGGCCATGGTTATCAAAAAGAATTAGCCTTGCTTATTAACCTGGTTTCTCCTCGCTACTTACTGCCAATTGGGGGAGAGTGGCGGCACCGGAAGCAGTATGCTACTTTAGCAGAGAAGATGGGCTATTTACCTAATCAGATTTTAATTCCTCCGGCGGGGGTTTTCCCTACTTTTGGAAAAGACGGCCAGGTTGATTGGAGCTTTAAGCTTAATTTGCAACCGAAAGCCCTAGATGACTACAATAGGAGTAGTAAGAATAATAGAAATAAGCGGATAAATAATCACCGGGCAAAAAGAAAAAACAACAATGGCTAAAAAAAAGAAGGGAAAAGGGGGAATAGCTTCTCTTGGTTTAAAAAAGAGAACCATTTTTTCAATTATTTCCTCCCT
Source organism: uncultured bacterium (assembly GCA_965370515.1). Taxonomy (GTDB): domain Bacteria; phylum Patescibacteriota; class Microgenomatia; order UBA12405; family BS750m-G30; genus BS750m-G30. The sequence continues at coordinate 13,374 of CBDUUX010000001.1, read as the reverse complement.
ATTTTTATTAATCAGTTTAATTTTAGTCTTTTCGTTTTTACAAAAAGGAGTCTTTTTGGCTAAGGTTAACCGGCAGTTGGTTGGCTGGCTGGGAGGAGCTTCCGTTTTGCTCCCTTTTTGGTTATTGGCAGTAGGCCTATACCTGTCGAAGTTTAATACTCCTTTTAATCAGCTCTATGTGCTTTTGGGTTCTTTTTTAACTATTCTTTCTTTTTCGGGATTGGTGAGAAGCGGCCGGATTGGGAATATTATTTGGCAGGAGTTGCGCTTTTTAGTTACTGGCTTTGGCGCTTTCTTGCTTTTATTTTTTAGTTTTCTAATTAGTTTAGTAATTTTATTTAACACTTCTTTAGACCAGTTAATTAAGTTTATCGCCGGGGTTTTGATGAATATCAAAAATAAGCTTTTTTCCTCCCCTGTTTTTAAGAAAAAAGCCGTTTTTGTTACCCAGCAGGGATTAAGAAAAGGAAATAAAGTTTCTAAGACAGATCCTGGGTTAGTACTACCCCCCCCTACTCCTTCTCATCAGAAGAAAATTTGGCGTAATCCTCCTTTAGATGTTTTGGAAGATATTGCGGGAGGAGAAGCGGATCGGGGCAATGTAAAGGATAGTGCTAATATTATTGAAAAAACTTTAGATTCGTTTGGAATTATGGCTCGGGTGGCAGAAATTAACAAGGGGCCGGCAGTTACCCAGTATGCCCTGGAAGTGGCTTTGGGCACCAGGTTATCGAAAATTACTGCTCTTTCTAATAATTTAGCCCTAGCCCTAGCTGCTTCGACTGGGCAAATTAGAATTGAAGCCCCGATTCCCGGTCGCTCCTTGGTCGGAATTGAAGTTCCTAACCGCGGTTTGCAAATAGTGGGCTTAAAAGAAATGCTTGAGAGTAAGGTAATGAAAGAGTCGGAATCAAAACTAGCTGTTCCTTTGGGGCTAGATGTTTCCGGTAAATTCCGAGTAGGAAATATTGCGAAAATGCCCCATGTTTTGATTGCCGGACAAACAGGGTCAGGGAAAAGTGTGCTCATCAATTCCTGGATTGCTACTTTACTAATGCGGGCTTCTCCCGACGAAGTGCGAATGATCCTGATTGATCCGAAAAGAGTAGAAATGACTCTATATAATGGCATTCCTCATCTGCTCTCTCCGGTAATTCATGAGCCGGAAAAAGTAGTTTCAGCCTTAAATTGGGCGCTTAAAGAGATGGATCGGCGCTATAAGCTTTTTGCGGAAGTAGGGGTGAGGGATGTGGCTGGATACAATGAAATGTCTGGTTTACAGGGCTTGCCCTATATTTTAATCTTTATTGATGAGTTAGCGAGTATCATGACCTACTCTCCGGCGAAAGTGGAAGATTCAGTTTGTCGGATTGCCCAAATGGCCCGGGCTACGGGGATTCATTTGGTTTTAGCAACTCAGCGGCCTTCGGTTGATGTTTTAACAGGACTAATTAAAGCTAATATTCCTTCCCGGATTTCTTTTGCGGTCGCGAGCATGACTGACTCAAGAGTGATTTTAGATACACCGGGAGCAGAAAAGCTGCTTGGTCGAGGAGATATGCTTTATATCCCGCCCGATCAAGCCAAACCATCTCGGATTCAGGGACCATTTGTTTCTGATGATGAGGTCAAGCGTTTAATTGAGTTTTTGAAAAAAGAAAGAGAAACCGTTTATGACGAGCGAGTGGTAACTCAACCGGTACCGATGTCCGGAACAAAAACTTATTTGGTCGACGGAGAAGAAAGAGATGAGCTTTTTGTCAAGGTAGCGCAACTAGTGGTTAGAGAGAAAAAAGCCTCAGCCTCTTTAATTCAGCGAAGGCTAAAAGTAGGTTATGCTCGGGCAGCCCGTATTTTAGATCAATTGGAAATTGCTGGGATTGTTGGCCCAGCCCAAGGATCTAAGGCCCGGGAAATTATCGTGACCAGTCTTCCTCCGGAATTACAGGTAGGGGAATAGGCTCATGGAAAAAGCTAGCCATATTTTTCGCCAGACCAGATTAAGGAAGAAAATATCTTTAAAAAAGGTGGTGGAAAGTACTAAGATTCCTCGTCAATATTTAGAGGCGATTGAAAAAGACCACTATCAAGTTTTTCCTAATTTTGATTATGCCCAGCTGTATGTTCGGGACTATGCTGTTTTTTTAGACCTTTCTCCAATCAGAATGGTAGGTGTTTTTCGCCGGGATTGGCCTGGAAAAAAAGAAAAGTCAGAAAACTTAGGATTAAGAAAAGAAAAAAAACTTAATAATTTCCCCCTCCTTACAGGAAGCGGTTTGTTAATTGGAGGAGTAATTTTATTAACTGGGGCTTACCTGGTGCGCCAATACTTAGTTTTTAACTCTCCCCCACCATTAAAAGTAAGCTTATCCTGTCTGCCGGGAAAAGTGGTGATTGAAGGAAAAACTAGTCGGGAAGCGGCGATTAAGGTGGGAGAAGAGAGTGTTTTAGTTGATCGTCAGGGAAAGTTTAAGAAAGAAATTTTTTCTCCTTGGGATAAAGAAATTAAAGTAGTTACTCAAAGCGCGGCTGGCAAAAGAAGGGAAGAAATTTTGGAAGTTGATTGCGAGTAAGAATCCTTCTTGATTTTTAAAGAAATTTAACTTAAAGTGAGAATTAATGGACAGTAGTATTCAACTGGTTTTTATTATTAGTCTTTCTTTGCTTACCTTGATTTTTGTCATTATCGGAATTTGGGTGGTTTTGGTATTAAAAGAAATTAGGGGAGTAATTAAGAATTTAAACCAGACGGTGGACAATATTGAAAAGTTTAGCGCTAAGCTTAGCCAGCCGGCAGAGTTTTTAGGAGGAATGATTAAGGGATTAGAGCAGGGTTTGGATACCATTTCCTTGGTCAGAGGTTTTTTTAAGAAGGATAAAAGAAATGAAAAGTGAAGTAAGAGAGAAGGGGCTGAGAGAGAATTTTTCCGGGCTTTTTTTAGGAGCAATTGCGGGATTTACAATCGGCTTTTTGCTTAAAGAAAAAGACAAGAAAAAGCTGACGGATCTTTTAAAAGAAAAACTGGAAGGATTGGGAGAAGAAGTTAGGGAAAAGGTAAAAGAATTGCCCGCTGAAATTAAACCCGTAGAAAAAAAAGTCAGGAAAAGGTTTTTTAGTAAAAAAACTAAGTAGGTGTATTTGTTCTTCTGGAAATTTGGTTTTGAGTTTTTCTAAAAGTTTAATTGTCAAGAGATTGGGGTTTGTATATAATTGGCTATGGGGAAAATAACAGCCAAAGAGTTAAAGGATAAATATTTTCAGTGTTGTGACAAGCGGGGGCACAAGATAATTCCTTCCGCTCCTTTAGTACCGGAAAATGATCCCAGTACTCTTTTTATTTGTGGCGGAATGCATCCCCTGGCTCCTTATTTGCTGGGAGAATCTCATCCTTCGGGAAAAAGATTGGTTGATATTCAGGAATGTGTGCGCACTGCGGACATTGCTGAAGTGGGGGATGGATTTCACCACACTTGGTTTGAGATGCTGGGTAACTGGTCTTTGGGGGATTATTGGAAGGAGGATTCTATTTCTTGGAGTTTTGAATTTTTAACCAAGATTCTAAAGATTGATCCTGGGGTTATTTCTGTTAGCTGTTTTGCGGGAGACAAAGATGCACCGAAAGATGAGCAGTCCGCTAAAACTTGGAAGAAGCTAGGAATTTCCCAAGAAAGGATTTGTTTTTTCGGGAAAAAAGAAAATTGGTGGGGACCGGTAGGAAATACTGGTCCTTGCGGCCCAGATTCAGAAATGTTTATTGATATGGGAAAAGAAAAGTGTTCTTCTGGTTGCGATGTTTCTTGCCAGTGTGGTAAGTATATTGAGATTTGGAACAATGTGTTTATGGAGTATGAGAAAAAAGAAGATGGGCAATATTCGCCCTTAGGGCAGAAAAATGTTGATACGGGGATGGGACTAGATAGGACAGTCGCCATTTTAAATGGGTTTGGAGGAGATGATTATCAAAGCAGTACTTTTTTACCAATTATCGAAAAAATTCAGGCTATTTCTGGAAAAAGCTATCAAAAGGAAGAAAACCAGGAAGAGATGAGGATAATTGCCGATCATTTAAGATCCGCTGTTTTTATCATTGCCGACGGAGTAGAGCCGGGAAACAAAGAGCAGGGGTATGTGTTGCGCCGGCTTATTCGACGGGCGGTTCGAGAAGGGGAAAAATTGGGGCTGGAAAAGGGTTTTACTAAAGAGGTTTCTTTATCGGTTTTAGATAATCAAGAAAATTACGGAGGAGAATATCCGGAGTTAAATAAAAATCAGGAAAAGATATTGTCAATAATTAATAAAGAAGAAAAGGGTTTTCGCCAGACTTTAAGGCGGGGTTTGGGAGAAATTGAAAAACTTCTTGCGGAAAGTAAGAGGGGAAAGATTTTGGGAAATCAGGCTTTTTATATTTACGAAACTTTTGGTTTTCCTTTGGAAATGATTGAAGAGGAGGCGGGAAAGCAGAATATTGTGGTTGATGTTAAGGGCTTTAAAAAAGCAAAAAAAGCCCATCAAGAAAAATCCCGAACTGCTGCTAAGGGGAAGTTTAAGGGGGGATTGTCTGGAGGGTCTGAAAAGGTGATCGCTTATCATACTTGCACTCATCTTTTACAAAGAGCTTTGCGGGAAGTTTTAGGAGAAGGCGTTTTTCAGGCGGGCTCTAACATTACTGAGGAGAGGCTAAGATTTGATTTTACTCATGAGGGGGCCTTAGAAGAGGGGCAGGTAAAGAGAGTGGAAAAGATAGTTAATGAAAAGATAAAAGAAAACTTGGCAGTAGAAATGAGGATAGTTGATTTAAAGATAGCTTTAAGGCAAGGGGCATTAAGTATCCCCGGAGTTTCTTATCCTCAGAAAGTTAAGGTTTATTCTATCGGGGATTATTCCAAAGAAATTTGCGGTGGACCGCATGTTGCTAAAACTGGTAAGCTGGGGAAGTTTAAGATAATCAAGCAGGAAGCCCTGGGTCAAGGTAGGCGCCGGGTTTATGCTGTTTTGGAAAGCTAAATGAAGGAAAAAGAAGAAAAAAAGATTTTACTTTTGTTTATTCAAGAAGAGTTGGTTAATGGTCTTATTTATGCCCAAACCGAGGAAGGCTTGGAAATTAGAGGCTTGGGTGAAGAACAGGTTTGGGATGGGAAAAACTATCAATCTTTAAAGAGGGCTGTTGACAAAAGTTTAGAAAAACATTTAAGTAAAGAAAAATCTGTTTTTATTAAAACTTTTTTTGTGGTTTCTCCTTTTTGGACGATTAATGCTCAGGAATTGGCTGAAAGTAAAGGAGAGCTTTTAAAGACTTTATGTCGAGAATATCGTTGGCCTCCGGGTGGATTTGTCATTGATGATGAATCATTAGTCTTTCATTTCAAGAACCAGGAAGAAGTGCCTCCTAGTTTTATTTCTTTGCTTTTGCTTGATAAAGGTTTTCGTCTTTCTTTAGTTCATTTGGGTAAAGTTAAAAAAAGATTAAAGTTAAGCAGTCCCAGCTTGTCCGCTCAAAAAGTGAGAGAGGGCCTGGATCAATTGGATTTTGAGGGAGTCCTGCCGCCGAAGTTTGTTATTTGGGGAAAAATTGACCCGGATTTAGAAGAGCAAATGCTTTCTTATCCTTGGGTAGACAGAAAGGGAGATTTATTTTTGCACCTCCCTGATATTCAACTCCTAGATTGGCCTCAGCTGGGGAAAGTTTTTAAAGAGATCGTTGCTTCACAATTAGGAGAAGTCACTGAAGGAAAGGAAGAAGGAGAAGAGGATGTCTCCTTGCTTCCGGTTGGTTTTTCTTTTGATGATCTTTCTCAGGAAGGAAAAAAGAAAGAGGATTTTGAAAAAGAAGTTAGTGAAGAAGGTCAGGTGGTTAAAGTGGAAGAGGTGATGATTGAAGAGAAAAAAGTAAAAGTAAAAAAAGATAACCCTTTAAAAGGTATTTTATTGCCACTGAAGAATTGCCTCAAGAGACTGTTTAGCAGCAAGTCAAAAGGATTAGGGGGCTGGATTCTTAAAGGAGGGGGATTATTATTGCTGGGAGTAATAATTTTTAGTTTATTTGGACTAAAGCGAGAAGTGGTTTTGTACCTTACCCCAGAAGAGGTGGAAAGTGAAGTTGAGGTTTTGTTAGCTACAGACAAAGCAATTGGGGAAGAAATTTTGCCGGTTGAGGAATTGATTGTTGAGCAAGAAGCAGAAGGTCAGGAAGCAGCAACGGGAACAAATTTAATTGGAGAAAAATCAGTTGGCCAAGTGGTCATTTATAATCGCACTAGTGAATCCGTTTCTTTTGAGCAAGGCGCAAAAATCATTGGCCCTGGAAATTTAGCTTTTGTTTTACTGGAAGAAGCCAAGGTGGCCTCCAAAACTCCGGATTTAGTAAGCGAGATTGATCGTTGGGGAGAAAAAGAAGTAGGGGTAGAGGCAGTAGGAATTGGAAGCGAATATAATTTAGCTACGGAGACAGTTTTTAGCATTGAAGGTGAAAGCCAAGATGATTATTTGGTAAAAAACAAACAGTCATTTGAAGGGGGGACTAGCCGGGAGGTAAATGCAGTTTCGGAGGAAGATGTATCAAGGCTAAAACAGGATTTAGTGGATAAATTACAGGAAAAGGTAGAAAAAGAATTTGAAAAACAATTACCTGATGGTCAGCAACTGGTTAGGGAAACCATTAGGGTGGAGACGGTTTCTTTTTCTATGAGCAAGGAGATTGGAGAAGAGGGGGAAGATTTTAGTGGGGAGTTAACCCTGAGAGGGTCAGGGTTGGTTATCAACCAGAATGATTTGGCTGCTTTTGCCAAGGCTAAGCTAGAGGATCAAGCCCCGGCCGATTTTCAACTAGATCAAGAAGAGGTGGGAGTGGAATTTTTACCGGTTGAAGAGGGGGAAGATGGGTGGTTGGGGAAAATTACAATTAAAGGAAAGTTTTATCCTCAGATAGATACCGGCCTTTTAATTGCTGAGCTTAAGGGACAGCCCAAGAGCAAGTTATTGGAAATTGTCAAAAAGCAGCCTCGAGTTTATCGCTATGAATTAAATACTTCTTTTCCTCCCTTGTCTTTTTTCCCCCTTCTTCCTTTGAGTGAAAACAAAATTACTGTGAAGGTGGAGCAGTAACCATGGCCCTTTATTATTATCAGAAAAAAGAAAAGCCGACCTCTTGGGAGGTTTGGCAGTACCAATTAAAGAGGTGGTGGCAAAATCCTTTAATTAAAAAAGGGGGCTCAGCTTTTGTTTTGGGATTAGGCGCTTTTTTAGTAGGAGCCGCTCTTTATCCGATGGTTAGTTATCAGATTAAGTACGCCCCTCAATTTACCTCAATCTATAGCCCGGTTCCTCAAGATGCCCATTGGCACTCTCCCCCCTTGGTTTCAGCCCAAGATAACAAAGACTATACTCTAATTTCTTCTTGGTTCGTGGAAAGACCAGAGAAGTCCGAGGGAAAAAAGAGTGAAGTTGAGTACTATACTTTGGATATTCCCGCTTTAAAAATTAAAAACGCAATTGTTCATGTTGGGGGTGAGGATTTGAAAGAAGAGTTAGTTCAGTATGCGGACACGGCTCCGCCCGGAGAGGACTTTGGTCGGCCAGTTATTTTTGGTCACTCAACTACTTATATGGATCCTGATAATTATTTAGCCATTTTCACTGATCTTTATAAACTAAAAACAACTCCTCGGCCGGATAATATTATTGTTCACTATGATGGGGTGCGCTATGTTTATCAGGTGGTAAACATTTTTGAGGTTGTCCCCACTGATTTGAGCATTCTTTCTCAATATTATGAGGGCAAAGAGCTTTATTTAGTAACCTGTACTCCGCCGGGAACTTATTTGCGCCGTCTGGTAGTTAAGGCTAAGTTGGTGGAAGAGTGAGGGTTTTAGGAATTGATCCGGGGAAAAAAAATATTGGCCTGGCAATTGGCGAAAAGGGAGTGATTGAGACTTTACCGGTTCTAACTGGTTCTTTAAAAAAAGCCTATCCTTTTCTTGAAAAGACAGTAGAGGAAGAAAAAATTGAGAAAGTAGTCGTGGGGATTTCTGAAGGAAAATCAGCCGAATTTAGTCGGAAATTTGCCAGAAGACTTAAAAATATATTACAATTACCAATAATCTTAGTAAATGAAACTTTAACTACTTATGAGGCGAGAAAATTAAGGCCAAAAAGAAAAGTAGTTGATTCTGTGGCCGCAGCTTTATTGTTAAAAAATTATTGGCAAAAAGGAAGGAGGGTGATAAATGTTTAAGAATGTTATTTCTCCAATTCAGGCTTGGTTGCTTTCTCAGAATCGCTGTGTTGGTTGTGGTCGGTCTTTAGATAAAGGAAAGAAGAGTAAGAATAAACAAGGGAAGGATAAGGCTACTTGTAGTTGTGGTCGGATTTTTATTCACGAGAAGGAAAAAGGAAATTATCGTCGGGCTCTTTTTGAAGAAGTTTAGGAAAGGCTTGCTGATGAAAAATTTTAAACCTGCGAGGGTTATTTTAGTCTTAATTTTACTGGGTCTTATTTTTGGAGGAGTAGTAGCTCGGTATTATTTTCAACCAAGCCAATCTCGGTATTCAGAAGAACCAAAAATCTTTGTTATTAACAAAGGAGAGGGAAGTGGAGAGATTGGGATTCGTCTTCAAAAAGAAGGCTTAATTCGGCATCGCTATGCTTTTTGGGCGATAGTGGAATTACACGACCTTAATGGTAAGTTGCAGGCGGGCAGCTTTCGCTTATCCCCCGATATGAGTTTAAAAGAAATTGGCGAGACTCTTACCAAGGGAAGATTGGACCAGTGGGTAACAATTGTCGAGGGGATAAGGAGAGAAGAAATTGCCTGGCAATTAAAGCAAGAAATGGGAGTAGATATTCAAGAGTTTTTAAGTATTAGTGAGGGCCAAGAAGGCTTTCTTTTTCCTGACACCTATCTTTTTCCTCAAGGAGCTGCGGGTCAGAAAGTAATCTCAATTATGATGGATAATTTTGAGAAAAAAACAGAAAGTCTTTGGTCTCAGGTAGAAAAAAATGATTTAACTCAAAAACAAGTTTTAATTTTAGCCTCTTTGGTTGAGCGAGAAGCAAAAAAAGACCAAGACAGGGCTTTGGTAGCCGGTATTTTGGTGAAGCGCTGGCAGTCCGATTGGTCCTTACAGATTGATGCCACCGTTCAGTATGCAAAAGCCAGTAAGGATTGCTCAGTGGAGAAAGAATGCCGCTGGTGGCCAATTGTGAGCGGGGAGGATTTGAAAATGGCTTCCTCTTATAATACTTATGAAAATAGGGGTTTGCCTTCTGGTCCTATTTGTAATCCTTCCTTGTCTTCAATAAAAGCAGTAGTTAACTATCAGCCTTCTGAGTATTGGTTTTATCTTTCTGATTCTCAGGGAAAGATTCATTTTAGTAAGAGCCTGGAAGAACACCAGGCCAATATTAGAAAATATTTGTAAAAATAGGCGTGTTTTCCAAGAGAAGATCAATTCGATTAAAGAATTATAATTATTCTTCGGGTGGGTATTATTTCGTTACCATTTGTGTTCAAGATAGAGAATGTATGTTTGGGAATATTGCAGGGGTCGACCCGTGTATTGACCCGAATATAGAATTAAACGACGCGGGTAAAATGATTGGCCGATGGTATTTAAACACGGCCCAACGATTTAAAAATGTGATATTGGACGAATACCAAATTATGCCAAATCATTTACACGGAATTATCGTGATTCGCAATGGAAATGGGCAAACACATGGGTTTGCCCCTACGGACCGAATATCAATCCCTGTAGGGGTCGACCTATGTGTCGACCCGAATATACAACGAATACAACAAACATTGTTCAAAACCATTCAATGGTTTAAAACCATGACGACCAATCATTATATTCGCGGTGTTAAAAACAATGGATGGAAACCGTTTGATAGACGTTTATGGCAACGCAATTATTACGAACATATTATCAGAAACGAAACCGATTTGAACAAAATTAGGACCTACATTAAAAATAACCCCCAGATGTGGAATAGAGATAGAAATAACCCCAAAAATTGGACATAGAGGAGCACTAAAAAATACCCCCGAGGACCTGCCCGCAATCGCTACGCTCAAGCGTTGGCGGGCGGGGTCAGGGTGGGTCAGGGTCCCACCTCGGGGGTGGGGGTCAAGGGGTAAAATGTGTGTGCACATTACAAATTTTTCTTGACCCTGGATAAACATTTGGTCTAATACCTTTTAGGCCTATTTTAGAAAAGCGGACTTTAGGTGGTAGTCCGCAAATTTTTTTGTTTTCTAAATGAGTAAACTTAAGCGAACTTATTGGGGCCGGGGACTTAAACTTCCCCTTCCTCAAAATTTAATCGAAGTCCAAAAGCAGTCCTGGGAGTGGTTTTTGACTAAGGGATTAAAAGATATCTTTATTACCCTTTCTCCCATTGTTGACTATACTGGTAATAACTGGGAAATTCGTTTTAAAGGTTTAGAGTTTGAGGCTCCGGTGATTACCCCCAGTCATGCTCGGGAAAAGAGATTAACTTATAGTTTGCCCCTAACGATTAAAGTTGCTTTAACTAACAAAAGAACTGGAGATGTAGTTGAAGAAGACGTTTTTGTTCGGGAAATTCCTACGATGACTCCTGAGGGGACTTTTGTTATTGACGGAGTAGAGCGGGGAATGGTTAATCAATTAGTTCGCTCCCCCGGAATTTATTTTACCGCCAGTAATGATCCGACTACCGGAAAAGCTCTTCATCAGGCAGAAATTCGGCCCTTAAGAGGTTCTTGGTTAGAGTTTTTAGTTGGTAAAAGGGGGATTATTCATGCTCGAATTGATCGCCGAAGAAAGTTTCCCGCTACGATCATTCTCAAGTGTTTGGGATTGGTTGAGGAAAAGGAGCTAATAAAAAAGTTTTCTGATTTTATTAAGCCAACTTTAGAGGTTGACGGGTGTAAAACTAGAGAAGAAGCCTATATTGAGTTTTACCGCAAAATGAGGCCAGGTGAGCCTTTAGTTTTAGAAAACGCGATAAATTTATTTAAAGGTATTTTTTCCGATTTATCCAACTACGAGATCGGTCGGGTAGGAAGGTATAAAATTAATAAAAGATTAAACCTTTCTTTTCCGGTTGATGATCAGCGCTATTGGGTTTTGTCCCCTCAAGACATTATTAAAACAATTGAATATTTAATTGGACTAGAGAAGGGTGAGGAGACAGTGCTTGATAATATTGATCATTTGGGAAACAGAAGGTTAAGATCGGTAGGAGAGATTTTGTCCCAAACTATTTTACATCGAGCAGCAGCTCGATTTGAGCGAGGCGTAAAGGAGAGAATGAGTTTAGCGAGCACTAAAGAAAAAGCCAGGCCTTCTCAGCTGCTTAATTTTCAACCATTCTTATCGGCCCTGCTTTCCTTTTTCAAAACCTCAGGTCTTTCTTCAATTTTAGATCAAACTAATCCTCTCTCCGAGCTGGATTTACTCCGGAAAGTTACCGTTATCGGGCCGGGGGGAATTTCTCGAGAAAGAGCTACTTTTTCAATCCGGGATATTCACAGTTCTCAATATGGCCGGGTTTGTCCGATTCGCTCTCCTGAAGGAGTTAATATTGGCTTAATGACCTATCTTTCTCTATTTGCCAGAGTTAACGAATATGGGTTTTTGGAAACACCTTATTACAAAACAAAATTAACCAAACAGGGTCAAAATTCAAAGGTGAAGATTACTGATGAAATAGTTTATTTGCCTGCCGATGATGAGGCTAATTACTATATTACTCATGCTGAGGTAGACAAGGACGCTCAGGGTTTTATTAATTCCGATTGGGTTCCCGCTCGGTTTCAAGGAGAGTTTTTAGAAGTACCTAAAGATAAGATTCAATTGGTTGATTATTCTTCTCAGCAAGTATTGGGCTTATCCGGATCTTTAATTCCTTTTGTGGCTCACGATGAGGCAAACAGAGCCTTAATGGGTTCGAATATGCAATGTCAGGCAGTACCTTTTCTGAAACCGGAAGCGCCAATTGTCGGAACGGGGATGGAGGCTATTGCTTCTTTGGTAATGAATCGAATGTTGGTCGCCCAAGCGTCCGGAAAGGTGATCTTTGTTGATTCCAAGAAAATAGTGATTAAGCCCGATAAGCATCAGGCGAAGATTGGCGATGGGATCGAAATTAAGGATGGCAATCATCTTTATCACCTATTTAAATAACAAAAAACTAGCCCAAATGAGACCTGTTATAACCAGCGGCCGGTAGTTGATGTTGGCCAGAAAGTTAAAAAAGGTGCTCTTTTGGCTGATGGCCCGGCGATGGATAATGGGGAATTGGCCTTGGGCAAGAATTTGCTTATTGCTTATGCTTGCATTGATGGTTTGGGATATGAAGATTCGATTGTCGTTTCTGATCGCTTGGTCAAGGAAGACGTTTTGACCTCAGTTCATATTAGTGAATATGAGGCTCGGGTAGTGGACACTAAGTTGGGGCCAGAAGAATTAACCAAGGATATTCCTGGAGTAGCGGAGGTTGATTTGGCTCGATTGACCGAGGATGGGATTATTATGATCGGCTCAGAAGTGTCTGCTAATGATATTTTAGTGGGTAAAGTAGAGCCTAAAGGAGAAAAAGAACTTTCAGCTGAAGAAAGACTGCTTCGGGCTATTTTTGGCGAAAAAGCGAAAGACGTCAAAGATACCAGTAAGCGAGTTCCTCACGGTGAAGGGGGAGTGGTAATTGGGATTAGGACTTTAGATCGAGAAAAAGGAGATCATCTTGATCCGGGAGTGAACAAAATCATTAAAGTATCTGTCGCTCAACTGAGAAAAGTTCGGGAAGGAGACAAGGTCGCGGGTCGGCATGGAAATAAAGGGGTTGTTTCTCGAGTTTTGCCAGAAGCAGATATGCCCAGGTTAAAAGATGGGACTCCCATAGACATTGTTATTTCTCCTTTATCAGTAATTGCCCGGATGAATTTGGGTCAGACCTTGGAATCTCATTTGGGTTTGGCAGGAAAGATACTGGGGGAGAAATATGCAGTCCCTCCTTTTGAGAAACTTCCTGAGGAAACCATTGTTTCTTTGTTAAAAAAGTCTGGCTTGGCCGCTGATGGAAAAGCGATTCTTTTTGATGGAAAAACTGGCCAACCTTATGATCAGCCAGTAGCGATTGGGGTGGCCTATATTTTAAAGTTACATCATATGTCTGAAGATAAAATTCACGCTCGGGCTACTGGGCCTTACTCTTTGGTTACCCAACAACCTTTGGGGGGAAAAACCCGAATGGGTGGACAAAGATTTGGAGAAATGGAAGTTTGGGCTCTGGAGGCCCATCGAGCTGCCTATGCCCTCCAGGAAATGTTGACTATTAAATCTGATGATAGTGAAGGAAGGGCCGCTGCTTTTCAGGAGAGTATTAAGGG